>CALINB010000269.1 GCA_938045325.1 uncultured Rhodospirillales bacterium
TAACAAGACCGCACGCCGTGGCAAACAACAGCCCCAAAAATTTTGCTCCCATAAAAAACCCTGCTGCGATGCCGGCAAGAACTGCATACCGCATGAGGCCGGTTTTTAAAGCCAGCGTTATTGAGGTCGCGGCTATCATGACGAACATGACGATCTTCACTTCGACCTGTCCGCTGCCGGCACCATAAATTACAGCCGGTGTTGTAATAAATACCAACGCCAAAATGAGTGACCAACGGCTGTCCATGAATCGCCGGGCAATTGAATACAGCAACGCCGTTGCGGCCCAGCCTGAGAGCATAACCCATAACGTTAAGGCTCGTTCGCCACCCAACTTTAAAGGGGTAATATAGGTCATGTGAACAATCATCGGTATGGCGCCATCGCCTCCCCGGGGGACGAATAACAATTTACCGGCCTCAATAAAGTTCTTAGGGTGGACAAAATGATAAGCAAGTGTATCGCCATCTGTCGGAGGAGAGAGCCCTTCAAAAATGTCTAAGACGGCTACAGCAATAAAAGCAGTAAAAATCAAAAATGAAATAGAATCAATTGACCCGCTATTAAGATTGTTAAAAATGGACTGAAAACCGGTCATTAAAAAGAGCAAGCCTGTTGCGCCAGCACAGAGCAGTAAAATCAAAGGGGTTGCTTGGAACCAACCTGCAATACCGAAGTAAAAGAGTATCCAGCCCAATACACCAAAACCGACCGCAAACGACCATGTCCATCTTTCTATAGAAGAAAGGTTTTGGAGAATGCCGAGCAACCTTAAAACAACAGCGCCTAAGCCTAAACAGCAGAACGCCTGAAGAAGGACAGTTCCAAGCGCCGTCATAATATGCCTAGAGTTTTTAAAATGGGTTTCATCAACGGCTTGAATTGATAAAGATAGAAGGCGAATGCACCCAAAACCCAAGCCCAAAGGAAAATATTAAAAAATCGACTTTGCATTTTCACTGTGACCGAGACTTTTCAAACTCGGTAATCAGACACATGCCAAAATGGTTTTTTAAGAATTCATCCACAAATTTTGGAATCAATGGTAATATTTTCTTTTGGTATTGCGTAACGATTTGAGCGTGCGTCTTTAAACCGGCCAGCCCTAGAACGTCTTTCATTTCAGATTTTGTCAAGTATCGGTGGTGATAGCCATCAGTGTAATGGCGCTGAACGGTATGGATCGTGTCTCCCTGAAACAGCTTTCCCTTGATTAGGAGCCAATAAAGTCCGTGTACGTAATAGGCAACGCTGGGGCGGTAATAGACCATGGCAAGGCCGCGTCCGCCCGGTTTCAACACCCGCGCGACCTCGCGGAATGCCTGATCCATATCGCTGGTATGATGGAGGACGCCCCAGGAAAATACATAATCGAAGCTGTTATCGGAGAATGATAATTTCTCCGCATCTTCCTGTTGTACCGTTAAGGAAACGTTTTGGATGTCGGCATTGCGCTGTGTCATAGCAACGGCAGCGTCGGTAATATCGACGGCGGTAATCTGCGCGCCTTCTCGAGCAAATCGGCATGACAGCGCACCCGAACCACATCCGATTTCAAGCATGGTTAAACCTTTGGCTTGGGAGAAATCATATCGCTCGCGCAAAAATGGACTGGCTTCCAACAGGGTTTTTTCGATTTGCAGATAATCCTCGACCGTTTGCGGTAGTCGCTCATCGGAGTCCCAGTCCGCATACGTCATCGGCAGGTGTTCCCACCATTGGCGGTTGCGCTCCTGCAAATCGGCGCTGTTGTTTTCCGCGGCCCCTCGGGCCCGTAATAAGGGGTTATTTGTGTCCGTCATGACCGATATGAAGATGCTGGGGCCGCGGAGCAGCGGACGTTGAAAATTTTCTCATCATAGAAAATAGCGCGATTATCGTATATCCGCACATTTTAATTGCTTCGATGAATCGTGATCGTGAAATATGGCCGATGGCTGCCTGGGCATGAATAATCAAAATACGCAGCATCAGCACCCAGGTCGGAAATCGGCACCGGTCCCGCAGGCGGTAAGCGTGCCGAAAGGCAATAGCTAGCGCGCATTGCCGGCGTAGTTCTATTTTGCTGGATATGCTGTTCGGCGTGACGTGATAACGGGCGAGAGATTCGTTGAGCATCTGGTACCGCGCTTTAGGTGAATCGATAACGACCATCCAAAATTCGTAATCCTGGCCGGACGGCAGTCCGGGATCAAACCCGCCAGCATCGATCAGCAAATTTCGCTGTGCGACAACAGTTGATGTTGCGATGTATCCACGAAGAAAATATCCAGCAAACGCATTGCCGGATTTTTGGTAACTGGCGAAACAATCAACGAGATTAGTTTGATCGCCGCTGATGATTGTATAGTTATGCGACAAAATATTGCTGTCGGATTCGATAAGTGCCGTAAGGCTGCGTTCGAGTTTTTTCGGTAACCATTCGTCATCTGCATCAAGAAATGCAACGTATTCGCTTGTTGCCGCTAAAAGACCGCGGTTCCGAGTTGCGCCGGGTCCATTGTGGTTTTCAACATGGATAATTAGTTTTGAGTTTGAAAATCGACTTTCCCAAGCCTTGGCCTTGTCCACGGTTCCGTCATCGGAGCCATCGTCGATGACGATAATTTCCTGCGGCATCACCGTTTGGGCCGCGACGCTGGCTAAAGCCCGGTCGATAGTTGCATTGGCGTTAAAGGCCGGAATAATAACGCTGACGGAAGTTTGCGAGATATCCGAACTGGCTTGATTCATAATTATATCTTTGCGTCGACATTCAGTTTTAGGGTGCACGGCAAGGACTCTCGGCTTTCAATGATTATTGCGGTTGCTGGGTTGCCAGAACCGTAAGCCTGCCAGGCGGTAGCAGGCTCAAGCGTTAGCGGTCTATCGGTGCGCAATGTGTATGTTGCCGATTGTCCCGAAATGGTGGCACCTTCATTTGTTTGTTTGACGGGAAGTTCCGTATGAAGAATCCGTGTCACGGTTGATTGTCTTGATCCCTTGATCTCATCATGCAATTCAAAACCGGAATCTTTAAAATTCCATGAGCGCGCAACGGTTTTAACGCCTCGGTATAGGGAATTTCCGCCATGGGTTATACCGATTTCATGATCGGTAAAGACAACGCCAGGGGATTTTCCGCAAATGTCTTGGCGGAATGCGTCTGTATAATAAGGCTTGTTCGGTGGATAAGGATCACGGCCATCAATGAGAACCGTGTTGTGTGCCTGCCCCGAGCGGTAATACGCCGCATCGCCCGTTTCGCCGTAGGCGCCACGGCCAGTGTCGATGAGAACACAATCGCCTTTATGGTGTAGTTCGAAGCTGCCGATATCATGATGGGCATGACCCGGCATTGGTGCCCAGCCGTCGGGCGGAATATACCAAAGCCCTGCCCAGGTGCCGTAATCGAAACGGACCCAGCCATCGGCCGCGAGTTCATTGCGGGCTGTGGGTTGTGCTTGATCTGCTAGTTCTTGTAGTGCCACCCTGTCGCCCGTTGGCAACAGCGCCGTCCAGCCAGAACAAGCGCCCCACAGGCCGGACAAGTAGTCCGGTGGGCAGTCGGGCGATATATCGCCAATCAATGGAAACCGGCCAGGCAACGTCAGGGCGGGAATAACGGAGAGGGCTCGTTTAACAATTTCGCGGAGCGGCCGTTCTTCGGCCCGCTTATGTTTTCGTGCAGCGAGCCAAGCATCGGCATAATTACGCGTGAGGAGAAGATGATAGTGACTTGAGCCTTCACGCAACACGCCTGAAGGCAAGAAAATTCGCTCGGCTTCTTTTAGAAGGATATCGGCACCACGGCCGGTGCAGTCGCTTAATCCTAAGGCAAGCCCAAGGCGGTAAAGGCCGCGTCCGTTGTTAGATAAGTGATTAGATGTGTTGTGTTCGCCCTGGTATTCAAGCCGAGAAGCAATGGCAGGGCCGTGTTTTGCTAAAATTGATAGTGTCTGGTCGGCGTCACCTGGAAGGCCGAACCGTTCAGCAAAATCGAGAATATTGATCGCGCGTTCGGCTGCCGTATAAGCATGCCAAGCCCAAGAATCGTCGGGCTCATTATATTGCGTACACCATGTCCGCCATAGCCGGTCGACCCAAGCGGTGTTTACGTCTGCGCCTAAGAGAGGGACCCAGGCAAACCGGTGGAGCGCCAATAGGGTTTCGATGTCAGCATAGGATTGTTCGTAAACTTCGACTTCTTTTCCGGCATGAACGGTAACGGTGTCACCGGGCAGATCTAGTGTAAACGATTCATTCGATAGCTCATGCGATACGCTGTTATAGGTCTGTGCGGGCTTGGGTTTTTTGAGCGTAATATCGGGAAGCGCCTCTAAATAAGGTGGCCGTTGAAGCGTAAAATTCGGCACATCCGACCAACGGCCCAATGCGCGGCGGATCAGCCAGCGCCGTAGAACGGGGTCATTCAATAATTGTTTTGTTTTGCGGCGAAACTGATTAAACACGGGTGGATTTTCTAAATTTACGAGCCTGAACGTTTTTGTATGAAGGCCAGCATGCTATAAGAAGCTAAGTTAGGTATTGGCTTTTATGTCTTCAGCACATTCAAAACAAGATATTCAACGCTTTTGGGGCTCGCTTTATGACTCTCTCTATGAGGATGTCGATGCCTCTCTCACGCCGGAAATATTAAAGCAGAGCCTTGAAGCGCTCGAAGACATGTTTCGCTTTCGCGAACATATGGCGGTCATCGATATGCCGTCTCATGAAATAGTTGGCAAAAAGGTGCTCGAGATCGGCTGCGGCGCCGGCGGGCATTCGGCGTTGTTCGCCTCGCACGGTGCAAAGATGACCAGCGTCGATATCACGCCCGCGCGGGTTCAGTCGACCCAGCGTAAATTCGAGTTGCTAGGCGATGCGGCGCAAGGCTGCCGGGCCATGCAGGCCGATGCGGAAAATCTGCCGTTCGAGGATGGCGAGTTCGATATCGTTTATTCTAACGGCGTGCTGCATCATACTCACGATACGGAAAAAGCGATCGCGGAAGTTCACCGCGTGCTCAAGCCCGGCGGCAAGGCGGTGATCATGCTGTATTGCAAAAGTTCCTGGCAGTATTGGATCAACTTGTGGCTTTGCATCGGCGTTTTGATGGGGCGCGCGTTCCGCGATCCGAATTGGGTTGGCAAGGCGACCGAATGGGGCGGCAAGAACGAGCAATCCGTCGAGAATCCCATTACACGCTGTTATTCGGCTGGCGAAATTCACAAATTATTTTCTCAGTTCGAAAAACCGAAATTAAGAAAACGCGAATTTTATTTTCGTCTGATTCCCAAGCTTGGGAAAATTTATTTAAAATTTCAGCGTCGCCGTTACGGCGAACATCCGGGCGGCCTGCTGGTGTATGGTGAGCCGTGGGTGATTCAATCGCCGTTGGAACTATGGCTTGGAAAATTGATGGGCTTCGCTTGGTTCATCACGACGCGCAAACCAGAAAAAAATACAAAATGCTAACTCCGCTAGCCTCGCTGTGGCCAATCGGCCGTCGGTACGCGGGCTTCCGTTAATCCGCGAATCGCGGCGCGGCCCATAGCGAGTTTCGCTTCTTCGGTGCTGCCGCCGATATGGGGTGTCGCGATAAAATTCGGCAGGTTGAGCAGTTCCAGATCCTCGGGCGGTTCGGCGGCAAAAACGTCAAATGCGGCGGCAACGATGCGGTTTTCCTTGAGGGCCTCTTTCAGGGCCGTCTCGTCGACAAGCCCGCCGCGCGCGGCATTGATCAGGATTGCGTCCTGTTTCAGCAGGCTGAGCCGCTCGCGGTTCAGGATGTTTTTCGTCGAGTCATCGAACGGTAAGTGCAAAGTGACGATGTCGGCTTCGCGCAACACGGTTTCGAGATCGACGGCGCGAATGCCGTGTTGCGCGTAGAATTCTGAAAAGTCCCGAATATCGTGTGCCAGCACTAAGCAGCCGAAGGCGCGTAGCAATTGGGCAAGATCTTTGCCAACATAACCGCAGCCGATGATGCCGACGGTACGTTCAGATAGCAAATAACTCGGTGGGCTGCCGATGCCGCCCTGGCTCCATTGATCCTGGCGAACGGCGGTGTTGAGGGCGGGAATATAGCGCAGCAATGAGATTGCAAAGGCGATCACCAGCTCGGAAACGGAGCGTTTGTTGACACCGCCGGTCCAGCCGAGTTTGATGCCGCGCCGGGCCATGGCGTCAATATCGAGAGCATCGAAGCCGACGCCGTACTTAGCGATCACTTTCAAATCCGGCAGGGCGTCGAATTCTGTATCGCCGAAGACTTCGAGACCGGAAATGACGCCGTCATGGCCTTTCAGAAACTCAATTAGCGAATCGCCGGATAAAGTTTCTCCGCCGTCGTTGAAGGTTACGTTGGGATGCGCGTCCAGAAGCTCTTGGCGAAGTATTGGGTGTCGTGAAAACGACCGGGATGTGACGGCGATGCGGTTAAGATCGCTCATTGGCTTCGATTTTCTTCTAGGTACGTTTTGCAAATAGACGCAAACACATCATCGTTTGAATAACTATCCTTAAAAATCTTTCCGTCGGTATCAGGCAGAATCAACGTTACGGACGCGGCGCCGACATTCTTTTTGTCTTTGGAAATGGCTGCGATGAAGGGACCCACCGGAACGGGGTGAGTTTCATACCCACTGAAATTTTTGCGCAGCATCGGGTGCATGCGGTCGAAATGACTTGCCGCGCTAACACCCAATTTCGTTGCCGTATAATTCGCCATGTCCATGCCGATTGTGACGGCGATGCCGTGGGGAATACTGAAGTTCGTTGCGGCTTCGATGGCGTGGCCGAAAGAATGACCGTAGTTAAAAATATTTCTCACGCCCCTGTCGAACTCGTCAATTTCGATATAGTGCTTTTTGATTTCGAGAGCGCGAAAAATGTAACGAGCCAGAGTGTTCGGGTCGGACAAGGTATCATC
>CALINB010000270.1 GCA_938045325.1 uncultured Rhodospirillales bacterium
CGCGAACTTTTTGGTCCGCGTCAAACGAGCACGCGTTGCCGTAGGCATCAAAGGCGTCCAAGTACGCGTCAATTTCTCGACCGGCGACGGCGATTAATACTGCGCCGGCGCGTTCTTTGACGCCTTCAACTCTGGCTGAACATTTCGAACCATCCGCAGCGCCAGCGACTAAATCGAGTTTAATCGGCGCCCCCCGGATTGGCGATTCGGCTTTGCCGCCACGTTCCCACCATTTCTTTTGGTTGTCGGCGGTGAAAACGAGCAAAGTGTACGAGCCGCAGGCGGTTGCGCGGAATCGCGCAACCGCAGTTGGACCGTGCTTATCGTTTTTATCAAAGCTCTCGATTCTCCCGATATCTGCTTCAACCGTTCCTGGCCCGTCGCCGTCGGCGACGATCGCGAACGTGGACGTCAAATCTTCGTGTTTCGGCGGCGGCACAATGTTTCCGTGCTTATCCGCACAAATCATTGGGATTTCAACGACATCACCAGATCGCCAGACGTACTTCTTTAACGGCGTTTTAATAATCTCGTAGTTCTTTTCTTCATCCCCCGAGGCTTTCAATTTTTTCTTCCCGTCACTGGCGGTCGTGATTTCTTTCCTCGTAATGGCGTAATCGAGGACGACGCACGATTTCGGATCGACTTCACCTGGGACCACGATAATGCGCGCTTTTCGTTCTTGGCCGGCGCAAGTTATGGATAACTCGTGCGGCGATGCTTTCAAGCACGTGTATCGAATTGCGTACGACCCGTCGCGCAAATCTTCAACTTTCGCTTGGATGGGAATCTTCGAAGTTCGTTTGTTCGCGATATCCAACTCGTACACCGCGCAGTTGATTTTTGCGCCGCCTTTGAAGATGCGTTTGCCCGCTGGGTTCGTAGAAAGCATAATAAATTCGGCTTCAATTCCCGCCGTGGCTTTTTGCCATCCGTCGCCTTCCAACTTGGAAGACGCCAAGACGACGATGGCGCGATCCGCGGCGCGGTTGCGCAATTCGTCGTCCTTGACTAAGTTGCAAATTTGGTCGGCGTTAGCTGGCGGTAACGCAGCGATGATACCATCGGCGATGTCCATGTCGAGACCGTCAATAATTTTTGCCGCAATGTCCGGTTCCACGGCACCGGCGGCAAAGATGTTCGCAACCGCAGAAGATGGCATATTCTTGATCGCCGTTCGTACCGTTTCCATGTTGCTCGAAATGCTCGTAAGAATTTCGCCGGCTCTGAATGGATCCGCGGCGGCTAAGATTTGCGATGCGCGTTTGATGGCGTCCTCGTCGTCGGTTTCCAAGATGGCGCGAATAGCAGCCGAGGCATCGTCTAAAGACAGGTATTTCAAGCACGCCGCAGCCGCTTCCGGCGTCATCTTTAACAACATCGCAGCTCTTTTCGACTCCGACATGTTCGTCAAGATGCTCGCCGCAGTTTCGGGCGTCAACGCAGAAACGATATCAGCCGCGTCTTTCGGCGTCATGTTCCCAATCGCGTGCGCGGCAACCTTCGCGTCCATTGTTTCGAGACAGGCGATGCATGCCTTCTTCGATGTCACTTTTTGCTCGGCATCTTTTTGCTTGTGAACGTTGTTGCTTTCGTGCCATAACTTCAGCAAACAATCCGCGACGACGCCTCTCGACTTCGTCGTTTCGTGCTCGGCTTGCTTTTGGTTCGCCCAACTTGGACCGTATTTCGACAAACTTTCCAAAGAGGAAGAAAGCGTTTTCGGCGTCGCCTCTATCACGGACGCGTTGGCCAAGATTTCCATCCCTCGCTTCGGCGATAAGTTGTGCAAAATTTTCCCTGAATCTTTCGATTCCATACGCGAATAGACTTTCGACCTCGTCGGTTCTGGCATGGAATACAACAACTCGCTCGCCGCGTGTGGGTCTAACGGTAATAGCGCTTGTAAACGCAAAGCGACTTCGTCTGGTTTCATGAGCGCCAACGCCGCGTTCAATTTCCTCGCGCCTTCCTGAGACAAGGCAAACATGGAAGACATCGCACTCGCGGATTGTTGCGGCGTCAATTTTGAGAAGATTTCTGCAGTTTTATCCGCGGTATATTGCATAAGAATTGCAGCTAAAGCCGACGGAGGTTTTACGCGTCGTAAAATGTCCATGACTTTATTTTCGTCTTCAATCATCTTCAGCGCTTCCACCGCGGATTGTGGATCTAAAGCGCCAACTAAGGAGCCGGAGGCTTCCAAAGACAAGTTTTCCAAAATATTCGCGCGGTCACCTCGTTTACAGGACGCGAAGACTCTTTTGGCATCGTCCAATTCCATTTGTGAAATAGCTTCTGCAAGTTTCTTCGGGTTCATGTTAGCGATGATTTGCGCGGCGCGTTCGGCGTCCATGGTCGCCAACACGGCACCCGCCGCCGCCGCCCGCATATCGGCGAGCGCTTGTGCGGCAACCTTGGGTGGGACACCTTCCAAAGATTTGGCCGCTCGAAGAGTGGCTGACTTGGACGGTTTTACACCGTTTGCGCCCCACCTGTGTTCTTTGATTTCACCAGATGAAGCCGCGTTGCCGCCGAGCGCTTCGCCGCTCAAATTCACCGGCGGCGGAGTGACCGCCCCAGTCGCAACCAAATTCTCCGCCAAATCTGCAATCTTCGTCCCAATACTCGTCGCTCTTAAAGCTTCGTCCAATCGTTCCGATTTCGGTTTCCC
>CALINB010000271.1 GCA_938045325.1 uncultured Rhodospirillales bacterium
TCCATGAAGTCGACCTGTTTATCGGTGAGCGCTAACGGCTCGAGAATATTGTCGTACCCGAGTTCGCGCAGACTATCACCGGCGACCCAGGACATGATGCGCTGATCGCGAATACTCATCTCGTTTTTATAGCGATCGATGTATTTATCCGAGATCGGATGGCCTAAGGGGGCATTGTCCTTCGAGGCCCCGCGTTTTTTGGCTATTGGCGTGGTATGAAACTCCAAAAGCTCTTCTACGTAATCCTCGCCGAGAAAGGCGCAGAGGTCCTTAATACCCTTAACAGGATCGCGTACGAAATCCTCGTACTTAATGTCGAACCATTGATCCTTGGAGAGTTTTTCGCGCGCCGGTTTCACCGCTTGCTGACCCATATGCCAAAGTTCGGCTCCGGTGTAGATGTTCATCGGACCAAAAGAGGAGTCCATAAACTCGGCGGTGCAATCGCGTCCGTCACGGTAGATGAAGACGATTTGCGCGTTGGGAAAATCTTTGATGATTTGATCAATGTAGAACAAATTATAAGGCGTCTTTTCACCCCATCGCGGTTTGTTTTCATGTTTGGCAAACCGTTCCATCATGGCGGCGAAAACCCCGGCGAAAGATTGCTCGTACTTGAGTGCGCTGTCGGTGATTTCATCGCCGAAGGTGTCCGCATTCACATCCATATTCCAAAACGGTACGCGCAGGCCGTAAGCCATTTCGTGTGCTAGGGTCCGGAAGGCTCCGAGTTTTTTGAGGTTGCCGTAGGTAAATAGCCAGGGACGGAAGCGTGGGTAATACCAGGTGACTTCCGGTACGGCGAGGCGGGGATGCATGCCGAGAATGGCCATGATTAGCGTGGTGCCGGAGCGTTCGGAGCCGGTGACGAAGATCGGCCGTTCGGTCAGGGTAACCGGCATGATTATTTCTCGGCTGTATTCATGTGTTCATCGACCGAATAATTGGCACCGGCGGCTTCGATCGCCTTTTGCAGGCCGTTGCGGACTTCTTCGACCTTTTGCGCGAATGTTTCACTGACCCGGCGTGTGCCGCGGTCAATGTCGACCGGATATTCTTCGACAATCCGGCCCGGCTTATCGCCTAATAATAAAACCCGGTCGCCCAGATAAACAGCCTCTTCGATGTCGTGGGTGACGAACAGTACGGATTTTTGCGTTTCTTTCCAAATGCGCAGCAGTTCATCTTGTAAACCGGTGCGGGTGATTGCATCCAAGGCCCCGAATGGCTCATCCATTAAGAGAATATCCGGATCGACGGCCAAGGCGCGCGCGATGCCGATCCGCTGGCGTTGTCCGCCGGACAGCTGATAAGGCCAACGGTCCGCATACCCATCCAGGCCGACGAGTTTAAGAGTCCAATCGATGCGCTCTTGTTTAACTTGCTCGGAAACCTCAAGGCCTTCTAAACCGAGGGTGATGTTATCGCCGACTTTGCGCCAGGGCATCAGATTGGCGGCTTGAAACACCATGGCATACGGCCGCCGAGTAGGATCTTTCGGCACATCCACGTTTACGGTTCCTTTGCTTGCCGGGATAAGATCGGCGACGACGCGGAGCAGGGTGGATTTACCAGCTCCAGACACCCCAACGAGAGTTACGAATTCACCCTTTTCAATGGCGACATTCAGCCCTTCGAAAACGGTCGTGGTGCCGTCGAAGCTGACGGCCAGATCTTCGGTATGGATTATCGTTGCCATTCGAGAATCTTGTCCTGTATGCGTACGAAAATGTAATCGCTGATGCCGTAAAGCAAGGCGATGGAAAACATGTAAAGCACGACGACTTCCGAAGCGAGCAGACCGGACGCTTCAATCATGCGCTGGCCGATGCCGGCAATGCCGAATAGTTCTGCCGCGACCACGGTCATCCAGCCTTGGCCTAAACCGGCGCGCAGGCCGCTTAGAATACCGGGGGCGGCACCTGGCAGAATCACTTTGCGCAGCAAGTCATAAAATCTACGGTGACCGAATGCGCGCGCGACTTCGATCAAATCTTTATCGACTGCTTGTACGGCCGCCATCGCCGTGAAGTAATTGATCCAAAAAATGCCGATGGAAATGATGAACGCAGCGGCGGTTTCTGAAATGCCGAACCAAATGATCGCAAAAGGAATCCAGGCTAATGGTGGGATCGGCCGGAAAATGCGCGCTAACCACGCTTGGCTGGCTTCAACACGGGGGAAGAGGGCGACCGCCACACCTAAGGTGACGCCCAGTACGGAGCCGAGCACAAAACCGATGGTGTAATGGCGCAGGCTGGCCCACACCATGCTTTGCCAAAAGCCGAGCTTGATCTCCGACGTGAGTGTTACCGGCAACGTCGAGGGCGGCGGCAGTAGGTGGGTTTCAATCCATCCACTACGGGCGATCCCTTCCCAAATGAGTAAGAAGATGACCAGCCCGGTCGCGGATAGCGTGTAGCGTGTTACAGGTTTCACGAGCGATTTAATCCAAAGCAGAAAATATTATTTCATCAGGTTCTTTTCTGCTTCCTCATAAATCGACGTGTCGAACAAACCCTTTGTGGACACTTTGGTTTTAATTTTTTTGCTTTTTTGGAATTGAGCCATGTATTGGGTGTCCTTCACGATGGAGCGCGGATCGGCGTGGAAGTTTGATGATGGTGATTTTAAGGCCTTTAGAACGAGTTGTTCCGACAGCAAACCTTTGGCAATGAAGTTCTTCACGTGTTTGGCCGCCTTTTCGGGATTCTTTTTCAAAAGCTTTGTCGCCTTGATATGCAGTTCAATCAACTTCACCAATGCGGCGCGGTGTTTTGCGATGATGTTTTCCCGCGCGGCAATCGTGGAGCCCGGTTGACCCGGCATCATGTCTTTCGATCCGGCGATGACTTTCGCGCCTTTGAGTTTTTCCGAAACGACCGTGAGGATGGGCTCGAGAATGCCGGCGGCGTCAACCGAGCGCGACAGCAACGCTTGTTGAACCCGTGATGCGCCCATGCCGATTAATTCGACTTGGTTCAGTTCAAGTTTAAGCATGTTAAGCAGCCAATGGCGCGTGACCGTATCGGGCACGGAGCCTTTCGGAAAGCTGGCGATTTTAACCTTGCGGCCTTTGGCCTTGGCAAATGCGGTGATGGCTTTTTTGGCACCGTGTTTATCGACAAACTTAACGAACTCGCCTTGCGCGACAACGGCAATTTGCTCGATGATACCGGAGGCGATGACTTTTAATTTAATGCCCTTGCCGCGTGTGACCATAGCCGGGCCGATGCCGAAGCACATGACATCCATCTTGCCTGATGCAATCGCCTGCACAATGGCCGGACCGTTAGGGAACCGGGTGAGTTTTAAATTAATGCCGGCCTTTTTGGCCCAGCCCATGCCTTCGATAACAAATAATTGGCTGCACGGCACGATCGGCATATACGCCATTTCGAGGGTGACGGCCTTGGATGTCGCCGGCTGAAAAGCGGTGATTCCCAAGGCGAGCGCGGAAACGGCAAATGATTTTTTGAAAAGTGACTTCATGGTGTCCTCCCGGTTAGCTAAATAGCCCTATGCATGGGCGTTTATTGTTATCATCATATGCCCTGGTCTTAAGGCATAACAGGTGTTTTTCTTAAATTAAGCTGATTGATCTTTTAAGCTGATTGTCTGGCCTCCTCGATGGTGCCGCCCGCCTGGCGCCAGGCATCAATACCGCCACCCATGTGTTTCACATTCTTAATGCCGCATGCATGCAGTTCTTTTAAGGCCAGTGCGGACCGCTCGCCAAAGGCGCAATACAAGATCACGTCTTTATCTTCAACCTGATTACACATAGCGCACAGCATGCCACCGGGTTTGATGTACTCTTTAAGGTGAATGTAAGGCACGTGGATAGAACCTGGGATGACACCATCCCGGCATCGTTCGGACTCTTCGCGCAGATCGACAAAAATATGATCGTTTTGGTTTGCAATGAGTTTTTCCGTTGTCAGCGTGCTTTCTATAATTTCCGGATCTTCCGCCTTGAAACCGACCTTGAGGTTGGCCGGCACGGCAACGTCCATGAGTTTTGGGTTCGGCAAATTCAGACCGTTCATGATTTCGACGTATTCACTTTCCGACTTTCCTTTGAGGCGCGGGTTAAATGCGATTTCTTCGCCGATTGTGCTGACCGTATCACCTTTGTAATCGTGAGCGGGGTAAACAAGAGTTTCTTCAGGGAGGCGGAATAATTTGTTGACGATAGAATCATAAGAAGCGTGAGGGTCGCCGTTTTGAAAGTCTGTTCGGCCGGTCCCGCGAATGAGCAGGGTATCACCGGTAAAGACCCGGTCATCCATATAAAAAGAATAAGAGTCATCCGTATGCCCCGGTGTGTAGAGCACACGCATGCTCAGGCCGTCGATGTCGATGGTTTCGCCTTCCTCGACCCGCATAGATACGCAATCGACGCCGGATTTGCTGCCCATAACGGTGACGCATCGGGTGCGGTCGCGTAGTTCGCCCATACCGGTGATGTGATCGGCATGTGTGTGGGTATCAACGGCTTTTAAAAGTCTACAACCGAGTTGGTCAATCAGCTCAATGTAGTGATCAACGTTTTCGATAACCGGATCGATGATGAGCGCTTCACCGTTACGGCGATTGGCGAGGAGATATGTATAAGTGCTGGAAACGCTATCAAACAGTTGGCGGCATATCATATCGGGGCTTCCTTGGCTGGCCCAGGGTCACTAGGGTTGCCGAGGAAGATTATACACAAAAAACTTGTATTGAAAGGGAAAGCTTAAAAATGGGCACGAAAATCAGTGCACAAATGCGTGATATTTAGGCTGCTTCGAAGGCGCCGGAAACAGGCGTTTTGGGTTGGTTGTATAATTGATACAACGCATCAATCACCGCTTCGACTTCATCGCCGGCTAAAGAATAGTAGATTGTCTGCGCAGCGCGCCGTGTTTTGACAACCTTATCCCGGCGCAAGCGGGCCAAATGCTGTGACAAAGCCGACTGGCTGAGGCCAACAATGTTTTCCAATTCACTCACACACCGCTCGCCATGGGTCAATTGACTTAAAATGAGAAGCCGGTGGGGATTGCTCATGGCCTTCAAGAGCGTGCTGGCATGAAGCGTGTTTTTCTGAATTGTGTCGAACTTCATCTGCGGAAATCCATTGTCCTAAAGTTAATCGTACCGATATTTTTGGTTCGAAACCGAATGCTACTGTGCGGTGCACTGTCGAATTTGAGTGCTTCTAACCCTCACATCCTGCGGTTTGTTAGAATTCTCGTGTATTCGCAAAACGTAATTTAAGGGAAGGTGGTGTCGGGGGCTACAGAAATTTTCAATAATTTTTGTGCGTAGCAAAATTAGCGATATTTTATGTATCTAGGTAGAAGAATTCAGAGCTTAACAATGCCAACATAATTAATAATTATATATCAATGCATTATGTAAGTATTACTGAATTCAAATAAAGCGGCGCAAACAAATTCGTGCGAAAAAAAAATCGATAAATGCCACACATAACTTGCTGCGTCGCATAAACTATACTGCATTGCAGCATTTTCTTGCTTTACCGCTTTGATAAATAAGAAAATTTTGTCAGCTCATAAGGCTTCGAATCGTTCGTCCGCGGTTAATCAATTTGCTGCACCGTAAGAAGGCCGTATAAGTCGTTCCACATACAGTTCAGCAAGAAAGAAATTTCATGGCGCGCACGGTTTTGGACGTCAAAGGGCTGCTTTGCCCCTTACCCGTATTACGGGCAAACAAGGCGCTCCGGCCACTTTCTGCTGGCGATGAGCTCGAAGTTTTGACGACGGATCCGGCAGCGACGGCAGACTTTGAGGCATTCTGTGAAACCACGGGGCACACGATCGTCACATCACATGAAGACGATGATGTGTTCGTGATTGTTTTGTGTAAATCGTAAAGAGGTGACTCACTCGGCAGATAATTTTGCCGTTTGATCGGATCGGTGCCGGCGGTTTTCGGCAAATCCGGTGACCAATCCCAGTAACGGCGGGATGATGGCCAAAGTCAGGACCGCCGAAAATGCTAAGCCGCCCAAAACGACAGATCCTAAGCCCCGGTACAATTCCGAACCGGCGCCGGGAAATAATACCAAAGGCATCATGCCGAAAATGCTCGTTAATGTTGACATGAAGATGGGCCGGATGCGGTTGCGCGTGGATTCATAAATCGCATCGGTCACAGCCAATCCATGTTCGCGGATTTGATATAAGGTTTGGTGAACGAGCAATATGGCGTTGTTAACAACAATACCGATTAAAATCACAAACCCGAGCAGTGTTAACATGTCTAAAGCATGAAACTTATAGAGATTTAATACGACAAGGCCGGCTACGCCACCCGCTGTCGCGAGGGGAACCGAAAGCATAATAATGAATGGGTAAATAAAGCTTTCAAGCAAGATCGCCATAACCAGATAAACAATAACCACAGCCAGCAACAAATCCCAAACCATATAATTCCAGGTTTGCGCCAGCTGGTCGGCCGAACCGCTGATGCGTATACGCATGCCGGGTTTAAGCATTGTTTTCTCCAAGGGC
>CALINB010000272.1 GCA_938045325.1 uncultured Rhodospirillales bacterium
TGTCGCAACGGTCAGAAATGCCCGTGGCGGCATGCAACCCGATCCCTTCCGGGCGGCCCAAATCGCCATCGAAGCCGGCGCAGACGGAATCACTGCCCATCTTCGTGAAGACCGCCGTCATATCCGGGACAATGATATCGAACGGCTTAAAAATGAGATCGCCGCACCACTGAATATGGAAATGGCGGCAACGCCCGAAATGGTTGAGATCGCACGACGAACGCGGCCGCACGCTGTATGTCTGGTCCCGGAAAAAAGACAAGAGCTCACGACGGAAGGCGGACTGAATGTCGCCGGCGGACATAATCATATTTTGCCGATTGTTCAATCGCTCAACGATGCGGGAATCCGTGTCTCGTTATTTATCGAAGCCGACCGTCAGCAAATCGATGCCGCCGTTTCCGTTGGCGCGTCTGTGATCGAACTGCATACCGGTACCTATTGCGATGCCGATCCGGCAAACCGGGAAATTGAGCTTGAACGTTTAAAAACTGCAGCGGCTTATGCGGATCAAGCCGGCTTGGAATGTCACGCCGGTCACGGACTCAGTTTTGAGACGGTCAAACCGGTTGCCGCTATTCCGGTTGTGAGAGAACTGAACATCGGCCATTTTCTCATTGGCGAGGCTATCTTTGTAGGCTTAACGGAAAGCATTAAAATCATGCGGGGTCTTATGAATGACGCGCGGTCGGAATCAAAAAAATAATGGAATACCCCAAACAATGATTATCGGTATCGGGACGGACCTTATGGATATTCGCCGCATGGAAAGAACACTCGAGCGGTTCGGCGACCGTTTCATCCAGCGCATTTACACTGATCAAGAACGGCAAAAAGCTGAACGGCGTTTCAACCGGGCTTCAGCTTATGCCATTCGCTATGCCGCGAAAGAGGCTTGTTCGAAAGCCCTTGGCACGGGACTCCGCGAGGGTGTGTATTGGCGCGATATGGTGACGGATTCACTGCTGTCCGGTAAACCGCTCATGACTTTGAGCGGCGGTGCGCTGAAAAAACTGCTAGAATTGACCCCGCCGGGCATGATTCCAAAAATCGATGTTTCTATGACCGATGAATACCCCATGGCCCATGCCATGGTGATCATTTCCGCCGATCCGGAACCATCGTAGGACTTAAAAAGACGACAGCCCCAATCAGTTAGACGCTTGACAGATCAGCATGAGGCTGGCTTGATCCAGTCTTTATCGGTTAGAGTCTATTTTATTCATTATTTTCCAAATACTTAGTTTCTGCAAATGAGTCGAAGCACGGACAGCAGCTTTCGGGACACGGTCAAAACCGTCCTCTATGCGATCATCATCGCCTTATTCGTACGCACTTTTGCCTATGAACCATTTAACATTCCGTCCGGTTCGATGATCCCAACATTGCTAGTCGGTGATTATCTTTTTGTTTCTAAATTTTCTTACGGCTATAGCCGGTATTCGCTGCCGCTTGGATTGCCGTTAATACCGGATCGTGTGTTTTTTACGCAGCCAAAACGCGGAGATGTCGCCGTTTTCAAACTGCCGTCTGACAATAAAACCGATTACATCAAACGTATCATTGGCTTGCCTGGTGATAAAATTCAAATGATCGATGGTATTTTGCATCTCAACGGAAAAGCGGTTCCACGCAAACGAACGAAAGATTTTATATTTCGCAGCCGGGCCGGCAATTCTGAACGCATTCCTCAATTTATTGAAACACTGCCGAATGGCCGTCAGTACCAAATACTTGAAGCTGACGGTAATCAGGGACCACTCGATAACACACCGGTTTATTCCGTACCGAAAGGTCACGTGTTCGCCATGGGCGACAACCGGGATCAATCAAAAGACAGCCGATTTATCAACGATGTCGGGTTTATCCCAATGAACAATTTGGTTGGCCGGGCCAAAGTCCTGTTCTTCTCCATTGACGGCAGTGTCTGGCAATTTTGGAAATGGCCGTCTACAGTTCGCGGATCGCGGATTTTTAACTCACTTGACTAATTCCGGTTTTATCGATGACTGAACAAGACCAATTAACCGAGGTCTTGGGCTATGCATTCAAAGACCATCGATTGCTAGAACAAGCCCTGACACATTCAAGCGCGGCTCAGCAGAAGACCAGCCGTCTCGATAGTAATGAGCGCTTGGAATTTCTCGGTGACAGGGCCCTGGGACTTATCATGGCGGAATGGCTGTACCGCCGGTTTCCCGATGAGGAAGAGGGCGCACTTGCCCGCCGTTTTGCTGCATTGGTGCGCCGTGAAACCTTGGCCATGGTGGCCGAAAATATCGAGTTGGGCCGTTTTATCATTTTAAATAAAAACGACGAAAGCACGATCGGCCGAAATAATATCAGCATCCTCGCCGACGCCTGCGAGGCTATTTTGGGCGCGCTTTATTTGGACGGGGGACTCGAAGTAACCCGCCGGTTTATCGAACAGCAATGGGTTGCATTTCTTGAATCCGACCTCAAACCGCCGCAAGACGCGAAAACAGCATTGCAAGAATGGGCTCAAGGTCAGGGGCTGCCGTTGCCGCAATACTCTGAAATCAATCGGCAAGGGCCTTCTCACGATCCTGTTTTTACCATCGAGGTCGCGATAGAAGGACAGCCTTCATTTCATGGTGAAGGCACATCAAAACGCCTTGCCGAACAGGCTGCTGCTGAACTCTTACTGGCTCATATCCGTCAATGATGACCGAACAAACATCTGATAGGGCGAATTCTCGATGCGGCTTTGTCGCCATTGTCGGTGCGCCTAATGTGGGAAAATCGACGCTTATTAATCAAATTGTCGGTGCCAAGGTTTCGATTGTATCGCCAAAAGTGCAAACCACACGGAGCC
>CALINB010000273.1 GCA_938045325.1 uncultured Rhodospirillales bacterium
ATTTTCAGTAAGTTTTCGCCGCAAGTCCTTTGCCAACGTCGTCATGTTGGCAAAATCGGTTTCCCCTTGATGATAGATCCAATGCCAAAGCTGCTTGGTACGAAACGGTTTTTCACCGAGCTCTGTCATCACGCCGGCAAGTTCCTCGCGTGTTAAGCCAATCAGATTCGCACGTTCAAAAGTCATAAAGTTTTGCCTGTTCGCTGTGATTTATATCATCACACAACGCATCGTAATGTGCCTGAACGTTTTATTTGCTTGGGCAAGCTTTGTTAATGGCATTCAGCGCGGCGGTAAATCCTGACAGGGAATAGGTGTCCGTTGTTTTCGTTCCGCGGCCGGATATCCCGGTAATGATCATCAGCGAGCCTGCTCGCATGGCTGCAACCAATTTATTATCACCGGCTTTATCCCGGGCCCAAGCAAAGTCTTTGTCTGTAAATAACGAAAATCGTTGCGAGCCGATGTTCACGGTAACGTCGCTGCCGTTTTTATATACATAACCAGCTTTTATGCTGACAACATTGCGGGTTTTTTCCGCTGGACGATGGGTTACGAGGACATAAGTCTCGCCGCGTTTTTTATATTTTCCGCGTTGTTTATTTGGTGTGCTGCCGATGTAGCATACCTTATTGCTGCCTTCGGATTTGACGAAGGCGCTCCAGGCGCCGAAGTTGTTGATTAGCTGAGCCTCGAGAGGCTGCATCATCATCACGAGCAAAAACACCGCTGCAATGCCACCTTGAAAAATGCCGACAATCGGTGATTTTTGAAAAATATTTTTCATCTTTATTACATAACGCCGGTTTTACGTCTTGCCAAGTGTGCCCGGTTCCTCGGCATCGTTTCTGGAATCGATATTCGGCGGTTGGGCCCGAAAAGGTTCCATTGCCGCGCGATTTTTTGGCTCACCGAATACCGGTTCGGGCAACTCTTCAACCGGCGCGCCCGTCGCCACAGGCCGTGGCGCGAACCGCCCGAGACTGATCATGCGGTCGTACATCACAAGTGCACCGGCTAAAGCTAAATTAATACTGAATTTTGTCGGAATTTTGACGATGTAATCGCACCGCTCCGTCAACACCGGGCTGATGGCGCCGCGCTCGGGACCAAGAATGTAAGCGGCGTTTTTAGGGTGATGAAAACTCGGGAGCTCGATAGCCGTATCGGTGATTTCGATACCTACCATGGAACACCCCTGGGGCAGGACCATGCTCTCGGTATCGGGAAAGGCATAAAACGGCAGATGAGACGTGGTGTCGGAGGTGTCGGCCTTGGTGCCTTCGGCACGGGCGTAATATGCGGCAACCGTAAATACGAAGCTCGCGCCAAAGGCGTGCGCAGTGCGAAACAGGCTTCCGACGTTCATGGCCTTGCTGACGCCTTCGATACCGATGCCAAAATAACCGCGCATGATCCGGCCTATGATTTGTTGTCAATCAGTGAGTTGATGAATTCAGCAAGCCGAATATCCCGCTCGCTGACACCGTCCGCATCGTGGGTGCTGAGTGTGATGTCGACTCGGTTATAAACATTAAACCATTCAGGGTGATGGTCCATTTTCTCCGCCATGAGCGCAATGCGCTGCATAAAACCGAACGCTTCATTGAAATCTTTGAATTTGAAACTTTTTTCAATGGCATCCCTGCCGTTTCTATCCGTCCAGCCGGATAATCGCTGAAGCGCTTTGCTTCGGTCTTCCATTGATAGTTTTTCGACCATCGCCGCCCCCGATCGGTTGCTTTATTAAGTTCAATACCATGGCGCCGCTTGGCCGAACGGTCAAGGCGCGTTAAAGTTTGCGGATGAGCGTTGAAATATCAAGCCGCGCCACGTCCGGTGGGTTGGAAAGAATCGCCCAAGCGGCCATTGAAAGCATACCTGATGAACTGCGCCAGCACATCCGCGACGTCGTGATTCGTATCGATGATTTTCCGGGAGATGCCGTGATGGCGGAAATGAATCTATCGAGCCCCTACGATTTACTGGGCCTGTATCAGGGCATTTCATTAGACCGCAAAAGCGTTTCCGATCCGATGCCGGACGTCGATATGATTTTTCTCTATCGTGAGCCCATCATGGTTTATGCTGAACAAACAGGAGAAGCCTTGGAGCGGGTTGTCCGTCATGTGTTGATTCATGAAATCGGACATCACTTCGGGTTATCTGACGACGATATGCGCCGGATCGAAAAGCAAGATTAATTCGACAAAGGAGGTATCCGTTCATGGATGCCAACGCACCGGGACAAGACATCTTTGTCACCAGCGATAAACGGAGAATCAATCTAAGCGCCGATTGGTTTAATGCGAAAGCCTGGCCCATGAATATCGGATCCTACCAGGAATTCGTATTGCGCGTCATCGTACCGCAAGTCAGTGATAAGTCTGCTCATCAAAAAGAAGTTTATCCGAAAGGGTTTGGCTGGTTTCTAAAAAAACTTGTCACGCCGGAAGTAATTTATCACATGTTGCGTGAATGCGGTGCCGATCTTGGCGGTGTGAAACGAATGCTTGATATTGGCACCGGTCCGGCCATCATTCCTCGGGCGTTTAAATTGTTAGGCGTTTGTGACGAGGCCTATGGCGTCGATATCCAGGACCGTAGCGGCGATTTGCCGGATCCGCAATTCATGCAGCTGCTGAATTTCATGCAAAATAATCTACTGGAAGACAGTCATGGTTCGTTAACTACGGAGCTTTTGAAACGGGGCGATTCGCTGACGGCGTGGACGACGCCGTATGGTCTCTTGATCAACGCAGACTTATCGAAAAATTTTTCTTTAGATGATTACCGCACGTGTCATTTTCTTGATTACGAGTTAACCGGCGAACCGTTTGATCTCATCGTGACGTATACTGGTATGTGTTATTTCGATATGGACGATTATTTTGAAAAAATCGTCAACATGCTTTCGCCGGGCGGTATCCATTATGTGATGGATACGAATTACTATCATGTATACGGTGAATCTTTAGAGTTGCCGATGGATGCTCCCTGGCTTCATGCGCGCGTCACGAAAGAGGATCTGTTCCGGTATTATCAGGAAAAACGGCCGAAGCTGTTTCCTTATATCGAGCAGGGATTTTTTACTAAAAACACCCATTACACGGTGCGCGATGTGATCCATTGCGCCCGGCAACATGGGCTTAAGTTGCTAGGGTATCGTCGAAGCTACCGTGAATCGGAGTTGGAAACGTTTCAATATTCTTCCGGCGATAATTTGAAATTCGCCGCGAAAACAGTCCTCGAGGATTGCCGGGTTCTGAATCCTCAAGTGGAATTGGTGGATTTTCTCACGCAAAACTGGACGGCCGTTTTTCAAAAAGACGGCGCCTAAAGCCACTTATTAATATTAAGGAAATGGTGGAGCCGAGGGGAATCGAACCCCTGACCTCTACGTTGCGAACGTAGCGCTCTCCCAACTGAGCTACGGCCCCATAACGCCCCGCAATTATGGGTCAGGTTTCCGGCGCAAGACACGGCCGGCTGCGAGGCTGGCGGATAATGTGTTCGCCGGGGGCCGCCTGTCAAGATTTTGCATTTAGCCGGCTCGGCCCGTGTGCCCGGATGGGAGGGCCGTGGCCGATTTCGGCACGGTGCTATCGGCAATTATTTTTGAGGGCCATATCAGATTTGGGCAATAGGCGGGGCGAAGTAAGGCTGATCGGGTACAGCTTCACATAGACATCGCTTGCACGGCGGCGATCCGAAAGTTAGGTTAAATAAAGCTTTCAAGATGGAGACTTACCACCAATGGATGTCATAACCGGCCCGGTTCTCAGAATAGTCATCACCATTGTCGATCTCTATATGTGGATCATTATTATCGGCGTGGTTTTAAGCTGGCTTATCCATTTTAATGTCATCAACACATCCAACCGGTTTGTTTATCTAGTTGCCGACTTTTTGTACCGTATGACCGAGCCCGTGTTGGGACGCATTCGCCGGTTTTTACCGAATCTCGGCGGTATCGACATCGCACCCCTAATCCTGATTTTGGCCTTGATCCTTCTCAGAGACATCCTAATTCAGTTAGCGTATAAAGTCGTCTGAGGGGCTCAGTAACCGTTCACATAACGTAAATGATATTCGGAAGACAATATGGCGAATGCGACCATTATTGACGGCAAGGCTATTGCGGCGAAACTCAGCCGTAAAATCGCCAAAAAAATAGACCGGCTTCAGGACTCATGTAATTTAACACCGAACCTGGCGGTCGTTCTCGTCGGCGAAGACCCGGCTAGCCAAATCTATGTGCGAAATAAAAACAAACAAGTCGAAGAAGTCGGCATGACGTCTTCGCAGCACGACCTGCCGGCGGACATCGGTGAAGAAGAATTACTCATTCTGATTCGCGGCCTGAATAAAGATCCGAATGTACACGGTATTCTCGTTCAGTTGCCGCTGCCGGTTCACATCGATACGAATAAAGTGATTGGCGCAGTTAATCCGGCGAAAGATGTCGATGGTTTTCATGTGTTGAATGCAGGCGCCTTGATGACGGGGCAAACCGATGCCTTGGTGCCGTGTACTCCATTGGGCTGCCTTATGCTGATTAAAGAGCACATCAAGGATTTGGGTGGTTCCAAGGCTGTCGTCGTCGGACGCTCGAATATCGTCGGGAAACCGATGGCGCAGTTGCTGTTGCGCGAAAACTGCACGGTGACGATGGCGCACTCAAGAACACGGGAGCTGGCCGATGAGTGCCGCCAAGCAGATATTCTGGTTGGCGCGGTCGGCAGGCCGGAATTGATTCGCGGCGATTGGATTAAACCCGGTGCCACAGTAATCGACGTCGGGATTAACCGCATTCAGGCGGCGGACGGGAAAAAGTTGGTCGGCGATGTCGCTTTCGACGAAGCCCTTGCCGTTGCCGGGGCAATCACGCCGGTTCCCGGCGGCGTCGGGCCGATGACGATCGCTTGTATGTTGAGCAACACGCTTAAAGCCGCCTGTCAGCAAAACGACGTCGATGTGCCGGAACTGTAACCGGAATTTGCAGCCTGCCGGCTCTGGTGTTTGTAAAGAAGCCGTGTTAGGTCAGGTTTTGCTGTTATACTGAATGCGCCCATGACCGATCTCACCCATATTCGAAACTTTTCGATTATCGCCCACATTGATCACGGTAAGTCGACCTTGGCTGACCGGTTGATCCAGCTGTGCGGCGGGTTGAGCGAACGCGAGATGCGCGAGCAAGTGCTTGACTCGATGGATATCGAACGCGAACGCGGCATTACCATTAAGGCGCAGGCGGTCAGCTTGAATTACAAGGCCAAGGACGGCGAGACCTACCGGTTGAACTTGATGGACACGCCCGGCCATGTGGATTTCTCGTATGAAGTGAGCCGCTGCCTGGCAGCCTGCGAAGGATCATTGTTGGTTGTGGATGCGACCCAAGGGGTGGAAGCGCAAACGTTGGCGAATGTATATCTTGCCATCGATAACGATCATGAAATTATCCCGGTCCTCAATAAAATCGATCTGCCGGCGGCCGAACCCGAGCGCATCAAGGAGCAAATCACCGATGTGATCGGCCTTGATACATCAAACGCCCTATCGATCTCGGCTAAAACCGGCGAAGGCATCGCTGAGGTCCTCGAAGAGTTGGTGGCCAAACTGCCGCCGCCGCAAGGCGATAAGGCAGCGCCCTTGAAGGCGTTGCTCGTGGATAGTTGGTATGACGCTTATCTCGGCGTCATGATCTTGGTGCGGGTTTACGACGGGACGTTGAAAAAAGGCATGCGCGTCCAAATGATGTCGAGTGGCGCGGTCTACCAAATCGATCAGGTCGGCACGTTTACGCCGAAGCCGGCAAAAACCGATGAGCTCGGCCCCGGCGAAGTCGGTTATCTTACGGCGTCAATCAAAACCGTCGCTGATACCAATGTCGGCGATACCATCACATCGGAAAAGAATCCAACCGCCGAACCCTTGCCCGGATTTAAACCGTCCGTGCCGGTCGTGTTCTGCGGGCTGTTTCCGGTCGATGCCGCTGATTACGAAGACTTGCGCGATTCGTTGGAGAAGCTACATCTAAACGACGCGAGTTTTCACTTCGAGGCGGAGACGTCGGCGGCTCTTGGTTTCGGGTTCCGCTGCGGTTTCCTTGGCCTGTTGCACTTGGAAATCATTCAGGAGCGCCTCGAGCGCGAGTTTGATCTCGATCTCATCACCACATCGCCGAGCGTGGTGTATCATATTCATCTCACCGACAATTCCATGATCGAGCTGCATAATCCGGCCGATATGCCGGAGGTAACGAAAATCACGCGTATGGAGGAGCCCTGGATCAAGGCGACGATCCTAGTACCGGATGAATTCCTCGGCTCAATTCTGCAGTTGTGTACCGAACGGCGCGGCGAGCAGGTCGAGTTGACCTACGTCGGAAACCGGGCGATGGCCGTGTACCGGCTGCCGCTTAACGAAGTGGTCATCGATTTTTACGACCGGTTGAAATCCGTTTCGCGCGGCTATGCGAGCTTCGACTACGAAATGGAAGGCTACCGCGACGGCGATCTTTCCAAGGTGTCGATCCTGGTCAACGCGGAACCAGTCGATGCGTTATCGTTCATCGTTCACCGTGAGCATGCCGAAACCCGCGGCCGCGCCATTTGTGAACGCCTGAAAGACCTTATCCCCCGGCAATTGTTCAAGATCGCTATTCAGGCCGCCATCGGCGGCAAGGTGATCGCGCGCACCACTGTATCGGCGCTGCGCAAAGACGTCACATCCAAGTGTTACGGCGGCGATATCACGCGTAAGAAAAAGCTGCTCGAAAAACAAAAGGCGGGTAAAAAGCGCATGCGCCAGTTCGGCAAGGTCGAGATTCCGCAATCGGCCTTTTTGCAGGCTTTGAAAACCGGCGACGAAAAACGGAATTAGGTTCGAGTGTAAATTTATCGGCGCCGGGAGGGGCCGGGGTCACGCTTGGCCGCGTTTTCCAGATCGACCGTGTAGTCTTTATCCGATTGGCTTGATGTCGCGCCCTGGCTGTCGAGACCTTCGATGTCTTTGTGATCGTCAAAGTATTCCTCGCGGGAATTTTCATCGTAGCCGTCGGCTTTGGCTTGCTTGCTAAGTTCGTCGAACAAAAACATCGAATCGTGATCTTCCTGCGACAGGGCCTCTTTATTAGGCCGGCAGAACCAAACCAGCAATCCGCCAGGCAGACCAAAAGTCAGCCATCCGGGCAGAGCAAAAATAGCTTTCGACAGGCCGGGACCGAGCGCGCTTTGCAGCGCCGACCATACGGTCGGCCACATCGCGGCGATCACGGACGAAAACGAGACAAAGGCACCACGCGTTTTACTGAGCGCGCCGGCCGCCATTTCAGCCGCCGCCGCACCGAACGCGATGATGAGGAAGACCCACCCGATCAAGAAGAGCGCTTTCATTAAGCGATCATAGATACATTTACCGGATCGGGGCACGGTTTTTTAATCAGCCTTCCAAGGCCTGGCATGAAGGGCGTAATATTGGCGTTTATCAGGCCTTTTTTGCTGCGTACGCCGATTCCTTGGTTGCTTTTTGATACCCTCTTGATACACCAGGTGTGCTTCGTTACTTTCTCGCTCACGCCGGAGGGGTGGCCGAGTGGCTGAAGGCGCACGCTTGGAAAGCGTGTATGCGGGAGACCGTATCGTGGGTTCGAATCCCACTCCCTCCGCCATAAGCCTTAGAGCAAACCTAGAATAATAACCCCCAAAACCCCAGCAAACATGGGCTTTTTTGTCTTATAGCGTTCGCAGTCGTTTACTTGTATTCACCCAAAACCGCGTTTAAAGTGTGGGTAGAGAAACGATGGCTCGACAATTTAATAAACTTTCAGCCCTAGATCTTCGGTCAAAGAGGAAGCCCGGGCGGTATGCCGATGGAGGCGGGCTCTATCTCCAAGTAAGTCGGTCCAACACAAAAGCATGGATTTTTCGTTTCAAGTTCGATGGCAGAGAACGCCAGATGGGTTGTCCGACTGACCAGTGAAAATATTTGGTAGGGAAAGTTCGAGTAAGGTTGATTGTCTGTTTATTCGCAAAATCAGATAATCGCACCGTCTAGGATATATGAATGAGTAACTGGCACACAGAATACAGAGTGAAATTTCATATCAAGTTTGTTCACGATGACGGTAGAACAGAGATAATTAACAACGATGTGATTATTGAGTCTCGATCACCAGAAGAAGCTGAAAAGAAGCTATTGGGGAAATACGAAAACAGTGACGATCCACTGACTGATTTTCCTGATGGATGGTATGGACACATCAATAGCGAAGAGCTGAAGATCGATGAAATTGAAAAGATATGGGAATATTGATCGCCCTTAGTTCTCACCCCTCTCTCTTACTCACACACCCAAAATTCATTAAAGTCATTTCTATGAGAAACCTGACCGCAACACTCTGCCTGACGATTGCTGTGCTTCTTGGAAGTGAGGTGAGAGGGTCTGATTTGCCTGAGTGTGATTTTAGTCCCCTAGAGTATGGCTGCTAACGAGAAAAGTTTGTGCTGAAGATATTGATAAGGCCAGATGTGTATCACGAATTATTACAATATTCAGGCACGTAAAATTTAGAACAAACGGATTGAACCTCAGATGTTTCAGTTAAATATTCAAGTTATTGAATGTGATTTAACGAAAATTTTGTTTGAGCAATCTACAAAATTTCTGAATAAAAAAGGCGTATTTCCTGCTTACACTCGAACTCTTAGACGCTTGGGCGTGCGCCAAACCGCTTACAGCTCTTTGACCACTTGAACGGTTGCTTCGGGTTCCGGGCGGTGTGTGTAGTCCGGATCAAAACTGGTGGAGCGGATGATGCCTTGTCGGTCGACAACCAACCGGCCTGGGACCGGCAGGGCCCAACTGTCATCGCCGTTGGCCGCCGGAATATCAATCCCGTTCGCGCTATAAATTTCGATGATTTTTTCCGGCAGCGAAAATTTTAAGCCGAGCGTCTCAGCATATCGATTGCCGATATCGCTCAGCATGCCGTAGTTGAGGTTACGCTCTTCGATAAGCTTTTTACTGAATGCCGGTTGTTGGGGCGTCACCATAAGCAGCGTAGCACCGAGACCTTCCAGCGGTTTGATGATTTCGCATAGAGCTTCCAGCTCTATCATGCAATGTGCTCACCAATGGCCCCGGAAAAACTGCAAGACGAGCGGCCCTTTGGCGATCAAATCTTCGGACGTCATGGTTGCGCCGTCTTCGTTGGCAAGTGCAAATGCCGGCAACGGCTCATTGGGCTTAATGATGTTGGGAATGACGTTTTCGCGTAAGAATTTCGTTAGGTTATCGAGGGCCTCGATGCGTTCCCGGGATGCTTTTCGCCGGCTTTCGGTACGCCGGACCACGAGTTTTTCTTCAAGCGACATGAATAATCCTCTAATGATCTTTTTGTATTTTCTTTCAGACCACGGCAATTGAATTAAGAAATGCGACGCTAGCGCCGATGGCCGGCAGCGTCAAGACGACCTCAGGCTTCGACGTCCAACCGGCGTTGATCCATAATATTCTGCTGGTACAATAAGCGGATAAAGGTTCGGGAAAGGACAATAAGCATGATTGAAGACGACCTCGAAGGCGAATTCATTTTAGGCTGGCCAGATCGGAAACGGCTTGGGCATATGACCAGTCCCGATGCAGAGGGGCGTATCGTCTATGCCCGCTCGCCAATCCTCGAACAGGAAGGATTAATCACGCCGATCGATGCGTTCTTTATTAATGCGCAGGTTCAGATGCCGGAGCCGGTTCATCCGGACGACTGGACGCTCAAAATCAGTGGTGAAGTGGATCAGTCTATTACGCTAACTCTCGATGATTTAAAAAAATTCCCGGCCCGTACGGTGCGCGCGGTCACTGAATGCGCCGGCAACGATGCGGCATTTTTTGACTACCTGGAAAATCGCACGAACAAAAAACCGGACATGCAGCGCAGTAATGCCGACATGAGCGACTATGTCCTTAAAGGCAAAGGATCGAAGGACGAGGACGGCGATGGCCTCATTCAACCGGACAGCACCAATGCCGTCAGCGGCGGCGAGTGGACGGGAACGCCCTTAAGCGAAATTTTGTCACGCGTCGGATTAAAAGATACAGCCGTGAGCGTGCGCCTGGTCGGGTTCGACGTCGGTACGCCGAACGTTCAGAAACTTTATAACGCCGCGCAGACTTATGACGTCGAGGTGGCCGAACCGGGCAACATCCATTACGACAAAGCGTTGCCAATGGAAAAAGCCCTGCATGAAGATACCATTATCGCCTGGGCCCATAACGGCGATGCGTTGCGCCATGTGCACGGTGCGCCGGCCCGTTGCATCGTGCCGGGCTGGAGCGGCAACTGGTGGGTTAAGTGGCTCGAGCGCATCGAAGTGCACGATCATATGGTACCGTGTTACCACCAGACCGAATATTTCGTGTTCGGCAAGTCTCACGACGACCCCGACAAAACCATGCTGACGGCCTTGGGGTGCAAAAGCATTATCACTTGGCCACGCGATAACGATTCACCGCTTAAAGTCGGCGAACATCTTATTCGTGGCCTGGCCTGGTCGGGCGAGGGTGCGATCACGCGGGTCGAGATTAGTTTCGATAACGGACAGACCTGGGAAGATGCGCATGTTGAATACAGCCCCGATCGATGGCTGTGGAAGCGTTGGTCTTATCTTTGGAACGTCGAGAAGCCCGGCAACTACAGCATCATGGCGCGTGCGCATGACGAAGCCGGCCGTATCCAATCCACGACCGGTTGGAACTTCCAGCTCAAGCATTTCGACGGCATCGTGCCGTCCGACATTGAAGTCGTGGAATAACGGTAGCTTTTTAAGACAAAGCCGGACGGCAAGAGTTCCCGC
>CALINB010000274.1 GCA_938045325.1 uncultured Rhodospirillales bacterium
CCACATCGGTTTCGTTCGAGGCCACCAGAATTTCCGGATGGCCCTCGAGCGCGTATTGCCCCAGGACATGTTGGTGCAGTTCGCCGAGCTTGCGAGTGAACGCGATTTGCTGCTCCGGTGTGAGGCGGGATTGATCGCGGATGCAAATAACGCCGTGCTCGTATAGTGCTGATTTAAGGCTATCGAGGCCACCGCCATTAAGCGCGCCGAGTTCCATCCCGGTAATTTCCGCGCCCAGTGCTTTTCCTAACCGGTGGACCGACAGCATGATTTGCCCTTGCGATTTGCCAGATAATCGGCTTGGGCTTTATAATAGGCGCAATAATTCCAAGAATCAAAAACAGGTAAACGTGGCGACAATGGCGGTTAATGATCCGAGTACGATCACGGCGAAACGGCTGACGAAACATATCGCCGCTGAAATTTCTGGTGCCGATCTTTCCAAGCCGCTTTCCGATAAGGTCTTCGCGAAAATCCGCGAGTTGTTTCTCGAACACGCTGTTCTCGTTTTTCATGATCAGAAGATGAATAACGAACAGTTGATGGATTTCAGTCAACGCTTCGGCCGGCTTGATGTTCATCATCTCATTGAGCATACACTGCCCGAACATCCCGAGATCCGCATTCTCACCAACAAAAAGAAGAAAGACGGCCAATACATGGGGGCCTATAACGCGGGGCATAATTGGCATACCGACCAGTCGTTCAAGGAAAAACCGATGCTGGGGACGCTGCTGTTGTGCGATGAGTGTCCACCCGAAGGGGGGAATACGGAATTTGCGTCTTTAACGGCCGCCTACGATGCATTGAGCGATGAGGCCAAGCAAAAAATAGAACACATGATCGCGACCCACGACCGGAATTATTCTTACAACAAGCGCTATCCCGAACGCCCGCCGCTCTCGGACGATCAACTCAAACAAGTGCCGCCGGTCACCCATCCGATGGTTCGCATTCATCGTGAGACCGGGCGCAAGGGACTTTATATTTCGCTGTCGTGCATCCGCGACATTGAGGGCATGACCCGCGAGGAGGCCCGCGCGCTGGTCGAGCAATTGAATGAACACGCGACCCAGCCGGAATACGTCTATAGTCATCATTGGAAAGTCGGTGACCTCGTGGTGTGGGATAACCGGTGCTTGCTGCACCGCGCGACGCCGTTCGACGAGAGTCACATTCGTTTCATGCGGCGCACACAAATCAAGGAAGACGGCCCGTTCTCGGCGGATGCCGCCTAGGATTTTGACAAAATGGTTGCTCCGTCGCACAATTGGAGCTGCTTATTTCTTTAAATTGATCGATCAGGAGTTGGAGCCATGGCACCCGACGGAAAAGCGGCTGAAAACGTTACCGAGCTAAAGCAGGATCAATCCCTTGAAATCACCAAGGGCATTGCCGAGTTTGCGGCCAATCTGAAATTTTCCGATCTCCCCGGCGAGGTCGTCGAAGGGGCGAAGAAATCCTTTATGGACACCCTCGGTATCGGTCTGGCCGGTTCCGTGGAAGAAGCTCCCAACATCGTTGCCGGTTTCGTGAAGGACCAAGGGGCGAAGGAAGTCGCGACTGTTTACGGCATGAGCTTTAAAACCAGCATGCCCTACGCCGCCTGGGTCAACGGTATCTCCAGCGACATTTTGGGTTTCAGCGATATTTGCGTCGAGTACGTGAACCATCCATCTGTGACGATTGTGCCGGCGCTCGCCGCGCTTGCCGAAGAAAAGAAACCGAACGGCAAGGACCTGATCACGGCGCATGTGCTGGGCGATGAAGTCGCCGACAATATTTGTAATTCGCTCGGTCCGGAATTTCACCTCGCCGGCTGGCACCCGCTTGCGGTCGTCAATACACTCGGCGGCGCCATTGCCTGCGGCAAGGTTCTCGGTTTCGATGCGGATCAAATGGCAAACGCGCTTGGTGTTGCCAGTGCCGAAGCGGCCGGCATGCGCGGCAACGACGGCAGCTATTCGAAAGCGTACGGTGCCGGGCGTTCGGCGCGCGATGCGTTGTACGCCGCGTTGATGACGGACCGCGGCTATACCGGTTCGAAGCGGATCCTGGACGTGCGCGACGGTTTCCTTTGCACCTTTGGTGCGGGTGTCGACGGCCATCAAATTCTCGAAACCTTAGGTAAGCCGTTCGACTTTATTAAACCCGGCATGACCTACAAGGCGTTCCCGACCTGCACGCGCTCGCACCCGGGTATCTTCGCCGCGATTCAATTGAAAGAAAAACATGGGATCGACGCGGACGCTATCGAACACGTTCACTGCGCGGTGAGCCCGGCGGTCGACAGGGTGTTGCGTTTCGGCATCCCGGAAAATAAATGGGAAGGCAAATACTCACTGCCTTATTCGGTGGCGCTGGCCTTATCCAAGGGCAAGGTCGTGATCAAGGATGTGACGGACGAAAACGCGCGTGATCCGGAACTGCGTTCCTTGATGGCAAAAATCAAAATGGAAGTCTCGCCGGAACTCGCGAAGCACGGCTTCCTGCCGCCGCACGCGCCGCATGGCTGTCACATGACCATCACCATGAAGGACGGCACGGAATACGCGTTTGAGCAAAATCGGGGGCCGTGGGAACCGGCAACGTCGCCGAGCTTCGATGATTTGGCCGAAAAATTCCGCAGTTGCGCCGAACTGGTTTTGAAAGACGATCAAATCGAGCAGGCTGTCGAGTTTTGCCGCGACCTCGAGAACCAGGACAACATCGATCCGTTAATGAAGATGATCAGCGGTTAAGCTGCAGCCGGTACCGTTTGTAGCACCGCGCGTACACCCAAATGATCGCTGGGGAAAAGCCCGGTGAGCGGGTCGGGTTTGTCGAGAACCACATCACTTGATACGGCCTCGAAGCGTTGCGTGCGCTTTCGTGGGATCATGAACAGATAATCGATCCGTTTCAGCGCCTTGCCTTT
>CALINB010000275.1 GCA_938045325.1 uncultured Rhodospirillales bacterium
AATTTACCGCCACGATAAAAAAGGACTAAGTTTCTGGGGGCCATAAAGGGCGCTTGAGTTTTCGGAGTCCATAAAGAGCCCAATGAAATATACGCTCAGATGCCCCCACTGGCCAAATTTTAGCCGGCAGCAGAAGCCCTGGCTGGGTTAGGTCATATAGGGGGCCATACTGACCAAATACCCCTATACGGGCCTTATTTTGTGGGTAAATTTGTAAGTAAACATTACTAACAAACTATAACTTATTGTTATTACTAGTAAATTAAAGATTAATGGCGGAGAGGGAGGGATTCGAACCCTCGGTACCCCTGTAGGAGTACGGCGGATTAGCAATCCACTGGTTTAAGCCACTCACCCACCTCTCCGCACTAGATTTGTGAACCGGTTCTACAAACCGCCCGGATCACTGTCAATCAAACACCTGAAATCGATATATCTCCTTAAGCCGGTTCGGCAATGGCGTATGAAATAATGCCTTGGGTCATCCGGTTGAGCTCCTTCACGGTCGTGCCGAAATAGCATTGCGGATGGCCCGCCGGGACATAAATGGTATCGAACCGTTTCAGGCTAACATCGATCGCCATCAGGATGTCCGTGCCCGTCACTGCGACCGGCGCGACGCCCCGCATGGCAAAACCGGTCGCCTGCTTAACACCGTCTTCGGTCATCGGTTCGGCCGAGCCCTTAAGGTTGAGGCACCGCGGCAGCTCAATGGGCTTACATTTATGATCACCGGCGATAAACGCAATAATGGGTTGCCCGCCAATCATGTAGGGCAAGGACTGCACGACGGCGCCGGTTTCGATGCCGAGCTGCCCGGCGGCCTCGCTCGGGATTGTCGGGTCGTGCTTGAGCACCTTGACCTTTTTATCGTAACCCATCGCCTTGAGCGCACCCATAGCGCGTTTCACGCTGTCTTCTTTCGCCGGATTGTTAAAAAACCAAACCATCACACCTGTCTCATCATTTAAGCATCGGGCGGCACGCTCATGCCTTTTTGAACGGCCGGGCGGGAAGAGATCTCATCGAACCAGCGTTTGACATTCGGAAACGCGTTTAAGTCAACCTGATGGCGCTCGTGGCGCGACACCCATGGATAGGTCGCAACGTCGGCAATCGAATAATTACTGCCCGCCAAATAGGCCACATCGCCGAGGCGCGTATCCATCACGCCGTAAAGCCGCTTGGTCTCGTTATGATAGCGGGTTTTTCCGTAGGGCACGTCTTCTTTCGGCCGGAACAAAAAGTGATGAGCTTGCCCGAACATCGGGCCAACACCGCCCATTTGAAACATCAACCATTGCAGCGTGTCGTAACGTGCGCGCGGGTCAGTCGGCAACAAATCGCTGCCGGTTTTCTCGGCGAGGTAAATCAAAATTGCGCCGGATTCAAAAACCGTATACGGGCCGCCGACCGGTCCGTCGGGGTCGACAATCGCTGGAATTTTTGAATTCGGGTTAATGGCGAGAAATTCCGGTTTGTGCTGATCGCCTTTGCCAATCGCGATGAGATGGACGTTGTATGGCAGCTCGACCTCTTCAAGCATGACAGAAGCTTTTCGCCCGTTCGGTGTGCCCCAGGTATAAAGGTCAATCATTTCAACACCTTGTTCTAAGTCCGGTGGCTATCGTCGCCGCTAGCATAGGGAAATGACCGGCGTAAGCAAACCGGGAAAACGCCGCCAAATATGAAACGATGACGACGGCGGGAATTTAGCGTTCCCCTGACCCCATGCCTATGGCAAAATGCTGAAAATTTTACGAAAAACCAGCCGAAATCCGGATTTTCGGCAACGTAGCCCAAGGGAACAGAACTATGGATTTTTCGACCCCCCCGCTCCGGCCTTGGCTCTTGGCCGGTGCCTTTGCCATGACCCTGATCGTCACGCCAGCAACTGCGCAGGAGAAAAGTGGCAAGATGAATGCGCCATCCACCGAATCCGCCCAAAAGGACGATTCATCGAGTAACTGGTTTACGGACTTGTTCGGCATTCAAACGGAAAAAGCCAAAACCGAACAAACGGAGCAAAAGTCCGAGCCGCAAAAAAATCCGGCGACCACGGCAAAATCCGAAGCGGCGGAAGAAGAGGATAAAGACCCCCTCGAAGGCTACAACCGGTTCATGCACGGCTTTAACAAAGTGCTACGCGAAGCCATTCTTGATCCGCTTATCGACGGTTATCAGGCGATTACCCCCGATCCGGTCGAAAAAGCGATCTCTAACGCGGCAAAAAACTTAAACGAGCCGATTACAGCGGGCTCCAGTCTTTTGCAGGGCGATACTGAAAACGCAAAAAAAGCGACGCAACGGTTTTTGATCAATTCGACCGCTGGTCTCGGCGGCACGCAGGATGTCGCCAAGGAGGAATACGGCATCGAATCGCGTGAAGAAGATCTCGGCCAGGCCGCCGGCAAGGGGGGTGCCGAAGCGGGCGCACATATCGTGCTGCCGATCTTAGGCCCGTCTAACACCCGCGATGCCCTCGGCACGGCGGCAACCGCCGTAATTAATCCGATCGGTGCCGTCGGCTCGGCAGCCAAGGGTGCCGTTGAGTATTCCGACAAGCAAGACACGATCAAAGACGTCTCAAAAGGCGCGCTTGATCCGTATGTCGTCGAACGGGATGCTTACGAGCAGCACCGCGAATATCAAATTCGCAACGCAGCCCCACCGGCACAAGAACAGGATTTTCCGGGTCTCGGCGACGAACCGGCGAAATAATCTAAACGGATCGGTAGCGGCTAAAAATCGTCATCATCCCGATGCATACGGATAAGCTCGCCGATATTGCACGGCGGCACGACGCGTGGCACGCCCGGTTTATGGCTTACCGAAGTGGTGAGCTGGCTCTGTGCTAACTGAATACCGGGTGGTTGGCGGGGGCGTTCGTGAATACCGCTGATTTCTAAAATCAATTTGCGCCGGATGGCACGGCTAAAGTCTTTAAAGTCTTTGGCGACTTCGATGAAGGCCGAGCGGCCGCCGATGACACAATGGCGGAAGTATAAATCCAGCGTTTCGATCTGCGGTGTGCCGTACGGGCTTGGCTTTAAATTGATGATCGGCAGACCATTAATGGTAACCCCTTTCGCAACGGCCCGGTCGCGCGCCAGGGTCACCAATTCGCCCCAATTATTCGGCCCGTCGCCGGACAAATCGACCACCCGGCGGCGGCCTAAAAATTTATTTTGGTCAAACCAATCGGCCGCAAACGAAATGGCGCCGGAAAGCGACGTGCGAGAGGCCGTTTCCGGCGGAATTTTAGTCAGCTTCTCAGCAAACGCTATCGCGGTGGCGGCGCTGTCGATCAAGGTCCAATCGACAACGATTTTGTTATGGCCATAGCCGGCCCACTCGAAATACCCCACGGCGATTCTGCGGTGATAGCCGCTAAGAATTGCACGGATAATTTGAGGGTGGCGAAAGGCGCGAATATAGCCCTCGCGCTGCAAAGCCGCTTCTTCGTCATCGACACTGCCCGATACATCCGCACCCAAGGCTAATTCCAGATCGACTTTTTGACTCGCCGCGCATGCGGAAGAGGACCCGGAAAGTACGGCTAATACGGTTCCGATGATAATGATCCAACAACGACCGAAACAGCCCATCGCCAGAAGACTCCTGAAACAGACTGCATATTGTCGTCCGTATTCAGGTCATTCGGCAAGGTGATTATTTGATCCGTTTATATGGCTTCATACCTTTGCGCAGGTCCTTCTTCAGGGAGCCCGATCCATGATTTTCGAGAAGCCAGTTTTTCTTGAAGTTTTTCCAGTTAAATTTGACGTCTTTGTAAAGATACATCCTGCCGACATGCTTGCCGAACCGCCCGACGATATCGCTTTTTCTTGAATAGATTGTCAGATTTTTCGGCTTGCCGGCATTCTTTAGATACCCCCCGGCACCAGGCGGATTAAAAGCAATCCCCCGTTTGACTTTCTTTTGAACCGTCACGATTTGCGTGAGGTAACCGCCCAAAGAATGACCGACGACTTGAATTTCACTTAACTTAATCATCTGGCCGTTTTTCTTTTTCAACTTGGCGACTTTATCGACAATGGCCAGTGCTGCATCGATTTGCCGCCGTAACTTCTTCGACGGTTTTGGGCCTTTATTCAGGATCTTATTCGCCGTCGATTTTTTAGCTGTTTTTTTAATTTTGTAGATTTTTTTAATCGTCGCCTTAAATCCCTTTTT
>CALINB010000276.1 GCA_938045325.1 uncultured Rhodospirillales bacterium
TGTCCATAAACACGGGCAAAAAGCCGTTCCGAATGTTCCATGACCGGATTGAAGATAAGGCTTCCATAACCGAAAACCCAGATATCATCACAATCATAGTCATCAGGAATGAATTGCCGGCGCGACCTTAACAGATCTTCATCGCTGGCCACGATCGTATCTTTGCCATCACGTTCGGTTGCCATGCGCGCCACAGCCCCATCGGCAAGCGATGCACGGGTAATCTTATGCGGTTTTTCCGGCCTAGGCAGAGTCTTCGTCACGGTTTACATCTCGGTCATCATACATATGTCGAATGACACGTTGCGGGAACGGAATTTCGATATTGTTTTCCTTGAAAAGATCCCAAAGCCGCATGTTGATTTGGTGCTTAATGTTCCCCACACCGTTGATCGGATCGCCGATCCAAACGCGCAACTCAAAATCGACCGAGCTATTGCCAAATTGAAGCAAGTTACAAACAGGTGCCGGCTCCTTGAAAACACGATCGATATCCACAGCTGCCTGCAGGGCAAGCTCACGCGCCTTGTGAATATCCGAATCGTAAGACACGCCGAATGGAATTCGAATCCGTACGTTGTTATGGGAAAACGACCAGTTCTCAACACGGGTGCTGATCAATTCCTCGTTCGGAATCAGTGTTTCGATGCCGTCGCGGGTAATCACTGAAACATACCGCGCACTGAGTTTATTAATCTCGCCAAAGACTTTGTTGCTGCCCGTCTCCGTCGTCAAGGTAATCAAATCTCCGGGCTTCATAGATTTGTCCATCAGCAAAATAAAACCGCTGATTAAATTGGCGAAAATTTTCTGAAGACCGAAACCGATACCGACACCGATACCGCCGGTAAAGACTGCCAAGGCGGTAAGGTCGATGCCGAGACTGCTGATCGCCAACATCACAGCGACAACAATGAGCGTAATCCGGAGCGTTTTGCCGATCAGCACCTGTGCCGACGGGGTGACGCCGGGCAACGTCTTAACTCGATTTTCAAGAAACTTGGAAAGCGCCAAAGCGGTCCACAGCAAAACGCAGACGGCGATAATGCCCTTAATGACCCCAAGAACAGAAAGGCGAATTTTGCCGAAACTAAAGGCGAGCGCATCCAAAAACTCGATGGTCGGTTGTAAAAGATCGACGATATTCAAGGCGGCGATAGTCCAAGCCATAACGGCCACGGTGCGCGCCCAAAAGGCATTTCGGATAAACCCCGTCGCCAAACAGATCACCATCCAAGCCGTCAACAGGCTGACGACCGCCTCGATCAGACCGTTCGGCAGCTTCGCGGTTTCGGTCATGAATACCGAAAACCACTGCAGCACCAGCCAAATGAATGTAAATGTCAGAGGCCCGGTGTGTATGCCGATGTTTTGCAACTGAGTTTGATAACGTGTTCCTTCAATCGCATCGCTGGCCCAGCGGCGAATGCGGCCATCAAGAAACTTAGCAACGACGCATGCTGCTAAGATGATCAGCACCTGATTGACGGTACTGAGCACGAATACGTTCTCATTCAGCCACTTTATGGCGTCCGTTACATAAACCTGAAATTTATCCGTATCGAACAGATCAAGAATATTCATTACGTTTCTCCTTAACTGTTCTGCTCCCGCCGGTGCAAAAAGACCAAACGCTCGAACATATGCACATCTTGTTCGTTCTTGAGTAGTGCACCGTAAAGCGGCGGCAAGGTGCTTTTCTGATCGGCTTCGCGCAGAGCTTCGGGCGGCAGATCCTCGACCATCAAAAGCTTGAGCCAGTCGAGCAATTCCGATGTCGATGGTTTTTTCTTTAAACCCGGCACATCGCGCACATTGTAAAAGACCGAGAGCGCTTCTTTGACGAGCCGCTGATGAATATCCGGGTAATGGACATCGACGATACGCTGCATGGTTTCGTGATCGGGAAACTGGATGTAATGAAAAAAGCACCGTCGCAAGAATGCATCCGGCAACTCCTTTTCATTATTGGACGTAATAATCACGACCGGACGGTTTTTTGCCGCCACCGCCTGTTTTGTTTCATAGACATGAAACTCCATGCGATCGAGCTCCAACAAAAGATCGTTCGGAAACTCGATATCGGCTTTATCGATTTCATCAATGAGCAATACCGGACGTTCATCACTGTCAAAGGCTTCCCAAAGCTTACCTTGCACGATGTAATTGGAAATATCGTTGACCCGCTCGTCACCGAGCTGCGAATCCCTTAAGCGCCCGACCGCGTCGTACTCATACAGCCCCTGTTGGGCCTTGGTCGTCGATTTCACGTGCCACTCGATCAGCGGCATGCCAAGGGATTTAGCGACCTCAGCGGCTAAAACGGTTTTGCCGGTACCGGGCTCTCCTTTGATCAAGAGTGGCCGCTCTAAGGCAACGGCGGCATTCACCGCCACCATCAAATCGTCAGTCGCAACGAATGTCTCCGTGCCTTCAAAACGTGTGCTCATATTAACTCCTGAAATTCTAGGCGGCCGCTTCGGCGAGCGCTGTTTCGATGGCCGTCAAGGCCGCATCGGCTTGCGAGGCATCCGGCCCGCCCGCCTGCGCCATGTCGGGACGGCCGCCGCCGCCCTTACCCCCCCGGGCTAGTGAACCGGCACGCACCAACTCCACGGCGCTGATTTTTGCCGTTAAATCCTCGGTCACGCCGACGACGACGGACGCCTTACCGTCGGCAACGGATACCAACGCAACCACGCCGGAGCCGACTTGTTTTTTGAGATCATCGGCGAGGCCCTTCAAGTCTTTCGCCGGCATGTCTTGAAGAAGTTTCGGTGAAAATTTAATGCCGCCGATGTCTTTTACATCCGATTCAGCCGCAGCACCGTTACCCCCACCTGTTGCCAATTGCCGGCGTGCCGTTTCCAGTTCCCGCTCGAGCTTTTTGCGTTCTTCCACCAAGCTCGCGACCCGCGCGGGCACATCATGGGGGGAAGCTTTTAGCAAGCCCGCAACTTCCAGCAAGGCGGCCTCTTCGTCTTCGTAATATTTGCGCGCGGCTTCGCCCGTCAATGCTTCGATGCGGCGCACGCCGGCGGCGACGGCACTTTCTGCGATAATTTTGAACAGGCCGATATCGCCGGTTCCTTTAACGTGCGTGCCCCCGCAGAGCTCTACAGAAAACGTACGATCTTCCTGCTCCGTTCCCATACTCACCACGCGCACTTCTTCGCCGTACTTCTCGCCGAATAAGGCCATAGCGCCCGCCTCGACCGCCGAGTCCGGGTCCATCAGGCGCGTCACCACCGGCGCGTTGGCGCGGATCTGCGCGTTGACGGCGGCTTCGATGGTCTGCAGTTCATCGGAGGTAATCGCCTTTTGATGGGAAATATCGAACCGCAGCCTCTCGGGGGCGACGAACGAGCCTTTTTGCGTCACATGTTCGCCTAAGGTTTCGCGCAAGGCCGCGTGCATGAGGTGGGTGACGGAGTGGTTGGCGCGGATTTGCGAACGCCGCGTGCCATCCACATTCAATGCGACATCGTCACTGATCTTGATTGTGCCCGCATCGACTTTGCCGATGTGCACATGCAGATCGCCGAGCTTCTTCTGCGTATCCGTAACGGTAACTTTGCCGCCGTCGTTGGTCTGCATGCTACCCGTATCACCCATTTGACCGCCGGACTCGCCGTAAAACGGCGTTTGGTTGGTGACGATAGCGACATCCGAACCCTTTGATGCCTCGTCCACGCGTTTGCCGTCGACCACAAGAGCAACGATTTGCCCTTCGGCGGTTTCGGTTTCATAGCCGAGAAAATCGGTCGCATCCAATTCCTCGCGCACGGCAAACCAAATCTCCTCGGTCGCGGCTTCGCCGGAACCAGCCCAGGCCTTACGCGCTTCGTCCCGCTGGCGCTCCATGGCCACGTTAAATCCATCGTTATCGACACCGATACCGCGCGGGCGTAGCGCATCTTCGGTGAGATCGAGCGGAAAGCCATAAGTATCGTAAAGCTTAAACGCGAGTTCGCCGTCGAGTTGATCACCCTTTTTAAGTTTCCCGGTTTCTTCATCGAGAATTTTCAAGCCCCGGTCGAGGGTTTGCTTGAAACGGGTCTCTTCAAGCTTGAGGGTTTCCGTGATTAGGGCTTCGGCGCGCAGCAATTCGGGAAACGCCTGGCTCATTTGCGCGAGCAATGACGGCACCAAGCGCCACATGAGTGGGTCTTTACAACCGAGTAAGTGCGCATGACGCATCCCCCGGCGCATAATCCGGCGCAGCACATAGCCACGGCCCTCGTTCGACGGCAACACCCCGTCGGCAATGAGGAAGCTGCTCGCGCGCAAATGATCGGCGATGACCCGGTGCGACACACCCGCCTCGCCCTCGGCTTTCACCCCGGAAGCATCCACGGACGCCGCAATCAGGGATTTAAACAGATCGATCTCGTAATTGTCGTGGGTGCCCTGCAGGACGGCGGCGATGCGCTCGAGGCCCATGCCGGTATCGACGCAGGGTTTGGGTAGATCAACGCGCTCGTCCTTGGTGACTTGTTCGAACTGCATAAAAACAAGGTTCCAAATCTCAACGAACCGGTCGCCGTCTTCGTTTTCACTGCCAGGAGGGCCGCCTTCGATATGATCGCCATGAT
>CALINB010000277.1 GCA_938045325.1 uncultured Rhodospirillales bacterium
GCTAGGTGAATGGATGGCTAAAAAATACGAGTTTGAGCAACATCAAAGTATTATTGAGGGTGGAATTTCAATTGCTTTAAAATCAAAGAAGAGCGACTAATTAAGTAAATAAGATTACGTAGGTAATAACGTCAGTCTGCAACCCATTTGCAACCAAACAACCAGTGATGTCCCGGTATAGCCCGGTAAATACCAGTATAATTATCGAGTTTTAATTATAGAGAACGGTACTGTTTGTGATGGGCAGGTAAGGGGCAAAACAGCTCTGTAGAATTTCGAGACCGCCCCAATCGACCACTCTGGCACCTCTCCGCAGGGTCGTGATTGTCGTTTAAGGCAGGGGGAACCTAACTGAAAGCGTTATCGCCCGCAAGCGGGCGTGACGATGCCGCTGGCTTCTTGATTATTAAGGAGTCTGTTTTTTTCGTGCCTTATCGGCAAGTGCCACGAGGGCTTGGCGCGCTTCATCCGAATTGTGCGCGGTTTCCGGAAAGGGTATCCGTGCAATAACCTCGCCTTGGATGAGGTCACACCCTTCGGGGTCGCAACCGGTCATTTGCCAATCGGTGCCGGGTAAATCCAAAAGGCGATTAGCGTAGAGGCCGATGGTTTCAGCATGATCAATATTCATATGTTCGACGATATCAAATTCGTGAGCAATGAGTTCGCCGCAACCTTCAGTATCAAAAATTAAATCGTTTCCACTGATATCGTGAACATCGCCGAAACCGCCGACCAAATGCCCGCGCTCGATGTGTACTTTGTAAATGCTAAAATCGAGTTCGAGGAGGTCTGATGCATTGGCATGGCGGGCGCAAAAACGCTTGCGGTGTTGGGTATCATTTGATTTTTCAGCCTGTCCTACAACTGTCGCGCGGGGTTGCATCATTCGGTTTTCAAGGCCACTGGTATGATCAAACAAAAGTGCAACTTTTGTATCCGCGAGGATGTTTTTTGTGTGTACGGCCAATTGTGAAATTAAGATCAAGGGTGAGCCGTCATGATCGCAGGCCGACATGACCAGCGAACCGAAGGGCCATCCGTCTTTTGCATCGAGCGTTGAAAGATGCGCAAAGGCACTGGCGCGGACGAGGCCGCGGGCGCGCACACTAGGCGATTGATTTTTCTCAGCCATGAATCAGACGTCAATTATTGATGTGTACGTTATTTACGATCAAGAAACACGACATCATCGCCGCTTGTTTTAATTTTTGTACCAAGTGGCTCACTCACTGAGCGCATATTTTCGAGTTCAGCTTTTTCCGATTTCAGCGATTTTAAAATTGTTTCGTTTTTATTGTTGTGGCGAACAAATTGAAATGATGCCCGGGTTACTTTCCGGCCGTCAATCTGTACTTTCCCCATCAAACCGACCCAATCGGGGTGTTTATGGCCGCGATGCCCGATATTGAACGAGAAACTGCCCATACCGAAATAAATGGGTTTGTTTTTATACGTCGCGACGGCCAGCGGCACGTGAGGGCCGTGCCCCATGACGACATCGGCGCCGGCATCGATGGCAGCGTGAGCCAATTCAATTTGATAGGCGTACACTTGATGGTCATAACCCCAATGAAATGAAGCTACGGCGAAACCGCATTTTTTCTTAAGCGCTTTCACTTGTTTAACGACGTCCGCCAGATATTCGGGGTCCGTCCACGTTATGATTTCAGGCTCAACACCGGGTCGGCTGGCGGCACGGTGGTCGATTTTTGGCCGGTATGCAGTGTGAACTTTAATAGCGGCGACACCGGGATTGTGAACGCCCGCTTCGTGATTGTTCGGCCAATATACGCAGGTCCGTTGGATCATGCCGAAGCGCACTTTCTTGCTGTCGAAAAATGCTGGTGTTAAGGCCAGCTTGATATTTTTGCCGGCACCCGTATGCGGGATACCGTGCCGATCCATAATCGCATTTGAATTCGTAATCACCTCGTCGCCGTAATTTACATTATTGGCATTCCCGATGGCGCTGATGCCGGCAATTTTCAACGCTTCGACGGAAATCGAGGGGGCGTGAAATCCCTCACGTTGCAGTAGGCCGGAAACGGAGGCCTTAAACTCCTTTTGGCTGGGCTCATTTTCCGGTGATTCAAAAAAGCAGCATTCCAGGTTTGAGAAGACGACATCGGCTTTTTTCATGACTTTCGCGACTTTAGCAAAGGGGACCTTGGGGTTGGTGACCCCCATGAGATTGATGTCGCCGGTTAGGATCAGCGTTTGTTTCATGTGTTTCTCCGGGTGTTTCCTGTTGTGGTATTCCGGTAATTTCTCTGCTAAAAAGGCCGGAATTTACCGGTTTTCCGCCTTAAATCGAACCTGATCCTATCGGTTGGGGGGCCTCCCGGCAAGCGCTTCGATTTAACGGGAAAGGGGGCGAACCCCGGGAAAACAGGGGTTTATGATCGTTGACAAGTGAGAGCGAAGGGGTATATTGCCGCCTCTTTTAGCGGGTTTTCCGGGGATTCCGCCAGATGTTGGCCCGCCGGAACCTTTGAATGGGCTACAAGCCTAAAGAGAGTCAAACATGTTCGCGGTAATCAAAACAGGCGGCAAACAATATAAAGTCGCAAAAGACGACGTGATTGTCGTTGAAAGTCTCGCCGGGGAACCCGGTGCGATGGTTGAGTTGGATTCAGTGCTGATGCTCGGCGGTGATGGGCCCAATGCCGATACCGATACGGCTAAGCTAGACAAAGCGGCCGTGTTTGCAGAAGTCGTCGAACAAAAACGCGGCGGAAAAGTAGTCGTCTTTAAAAAGAAACGCCGTCACAACTATCGTCGCAAGAAGGGTCATCGTCAGCATTTAACTGTTTTGCGCATTTTAGACGTTAGCCCGACCGGAACGAAACCTAAGGTTGCGGCCAAGAAAGCTCCGGCAAAAGAACCGGCTCCCAAAGAAGAGGCTAAGCCTGTCGCGGAAGAGAAGCCGGCAGAGAAAAAAGAAACAGCGAAGAAAGCTGCGCCGAAAAAAGCAGAGAGTGAAGCACCGGCTAAAAAAGCGCCTGCGAAGAAAACGGCTGCTAAAAAAACCGCTGCAAAGAAATCACCGGCTAAAAAAGCGGCAACAAAGAAAAAGGCCGCTAAATCGAAACCCAAGTCGAAGGAGTAAACGCCATGGCACATAAAAAAGCGGGTGGCAGCTCACGCAATGGCCGCGATTCTGAAGGTCGCCGGCTCGGGCTTAAGAAATTCGGCGGTGAAGCCGTCATTCCTGGCAATATTATTGTGCGTCAGCGCGGTACAAAATATCACCCGGGCCGCGGCGTCGGCATCGGCAAGGATCACACATTATTTGCCGTTGAAACCGGTCAGGTTAAGTTTGAGCACCGTGCCAAAGGGCGCGTGTATGTCAATGTAGAGCCGGCAACCTAACCGTTTCACGCCATCTCGCTTATGATAGGGGAATGGCTAGCCATTCCCCTTTTTCGTTTTTATTAAGCTGAATTCGGTAAAATAACCGAGATTGCACGATGAAATTTCTCGATGAAGCCAAAATTTTTGTGAAAGCTGGTGACGGCGGCGACGGATGCGTGTCGTTTCGCCGGGAAAAGTTTATTGCCCGCGGCGGACCGGACGGCGGTAATGGAGGCCGTGGCGGCAGCGTCATTGTCGAATGTGCCGAAGGCCTGAATACATTAATCGATTTTCGTTACCGTCAGCATTTCAAAGGTGAACGGGGTCATCATGGCATGGGTAAAAACCGGACCGGTGCAGCCGGCGAGGATGTTGTGTTGCAGGTGCCGGTCGGCACACAAATCCTTGCAGAGGATAAAGTAACTGTCATTGCCGATTTGACTGAAAACGGCCAGCGGATCGTTTTGGCTGAAGGCGGTAAGGGTGGTTTTGGTAACGAACATTTTAAGTCCTCGACCAATCAAGCGCCGCGTCAATTTAATCCCGGCAGTCCCGGTGAAGAACTGTGGCTTTGGCTTCGGTTGAAATTAATCGCTGATATCGGCCTCGTCGGTTTGCCGAATGCGGGAAAATCGACATTTTTAGCTGCCGTTTCGCGGGCAAAGCCAAAAATAGCGGACTATCCCTTCACAACGCTACACCCCAATTTGGGCGTGGTGGTGATGGATCATGACTCTTTCGTCATTGCCGATATACCGGGGCTGATCGAAGGCGCAAGCGATGGCGCTGGTTTGGGGACACGGTTTTTGGGCCATATTGAACGGTGTCGGGCCTTGCTGCATCTGATTGATGGCACCGAAGAGGATGTTGTCGCCGCTTATCAAACGGTACGCGGAGAGCTTGAAGCCTACGGTGAGCAAGTTGCGGCAAAACGGGAAATTGTTGCTTTAAATAAGTGCGATGCGTTAACTGAGGAAATAATCGAAGAAAAACGACGGCAGCTTTCGGGACAGGTCGACGGCGATATCGTTTTATTATCCGGTGTTGCGGGAACCGGCGTTCAAGAATTAACGAGTCAACTCCTGTCTCTTGTTATAGAGGGGCGTGTCGAAGAGCAAAGCGAAGCCGGCGAAAAGCAGCAGGCGGTTGTGTGATGAATGTTCGTAATGTGAATTCACTAAACACGGGTCAACGTGTCGTCATTAAGGTCGGCTCGACATTATTGGTCGACCGTAAACGTGGTGTTGTGCACCGAGAATGGCTAAAGGCCTTGGCGGGAGATATTGCCGAACTTCGCGGCCGCGGGCAGGAAGTGCTTGTCGTTTCGTCCGGTGCCATTGCTCTGGGGCGGCGCCAATTGGGCTTCTCATCGGGCAATCTAAAGTTAGAAGAGAAGCAAGCGGCGGCGGCTTCCGGTATGATCCGGCTCGCACATGCCTATCAAGAATCGCTGGCGGAACATGATCTTGCTACGGCATTGGTTTTATTAACGATTGGCGATACGGAAAACCGGCGCCGTTATTTAAATGCGCGCAATACGATCGACCAACTTTTACGCTCCGGCGCCATACCGGTTATCAATGAAAATGATACGGTTGCGACGGATGAAATCAGGATTGGCGATAATGACCGGTTGGCGGCTCGTGTCGCTGCCATGATCAGCGCGGATATTTTGGTCGTACTATCCGATGTCGATGGCCTTTATACGGCCGATCCCCGGCTGCAGGACGGCGCCCAGCACATTCCCGAAGTCAAAGAGATTACACCTGAGATTGAAAGCATGGCTGGTGTAGCTAAGCCGGATGATGGGCTTGGCGGTATGATTACAAAACTTGAAGCCGCTAAAATTTCAATTGGCGCCGGTTGTCGCATGGTTATTTTAAACGGCCATGTAAAAAATCCCTTAAAAGCGCTTGAGCAAGGAGCCCCTTGTACGTGGTTTATGCCCTCGACGTCGCCGCGCACGGAACGTAAGCAATGGATCGCCGGTTCATTAAAGCCGTCGGGCAAACTTGTTGTCGATGACGGCGCCTTGGCGGCGTTAAAACAAGGAAAGAGTTTGCTGCCGGCCGGGGTCACGGATGTTGAAGGAATGTTTGAGCGGGGCGATGCCGTAGCGATCTGTGCCCGTAACGGTCAGGAAGTGGCGCGCGGATTGTGTGCATATTCTGCCGCGGATGCTCGTCAAATCAAAGGTTATAAAAGCGGTGAAATCGAACGGCTTCTAGGGTACCGTGGCCGTGACGAGATGGTCCACCGCGATGATATGGTGTTGAGCTAAAGGGATAATACGATGTCTACGGCATCCGTTGCGGCGCAAAAAGTAGCGCCTCTGGAAGAAAGCATTGAAGTTTTGATGCACCGCCTTGGCAAAAATGCCAAATCGGCAGGCCAAGTGCTTTCCGTTGCGTCATCCGACGCTAAGAATAAGGCATTACGGACCTGTGCCAACCAATTGCGCTCGGCAACAGTGGCGATCATCGATGCCAATCAAAAAGACCTCGCTTGGAGTAAAGGTAAAGGCCTGACGAAAGCGATGCTTGATCGGTTAATGCTTAATGATGAGCGCATTGAAGCGATGGCAAAGGGTCTTGAAGATATTGCCGAGCTTGCTGATCCGGTCGGGCAGGTGATGGATGCTTGGGAGAGGCCAAACGGCTTAAAGATATCTCGAGTGCGCGTACCTCTAGGCGTGATCGGAGTCATTTATGAATCCCGGCCCAACGTAACGGCGGATGCTGGTGGACTGTGCTTGAAATCCGGCAATGCCGTTATTCTGCGTGGCGGATCGGAGAGCCTCCATTCATCCATGGCGATTGCCGATTGCCTGCATGCAGGATTGAAGGACGCGAATTTGCCGGAAGATTGTATCCAACTGGTGCCGACGCGGGATCGAGCCGCGGTCGGGGAAATGCTTCGCATGACTGATTTTATCGATGTCATCGTGCCGCGCGGCGGGAAGTCATTGATCGAACGGATTGATTCGGAGAGTAAGATTCCGTTATTCCGGCATCTTGAAGGTGTTTGCCATACGTATGTTCATGCCGATGCGGATATAGAGACGGCGCGCAAAGTTTTGTTAAACGCAAAAATGCGCCGTACGGGAATTTGTGGCGCAACGGAAACATTGTTAATTGATCAAAATATTGCCGAAAAATTTTTGCCATCAACAGTCGATGATCTCGTTAAAGCGGAATGCGAGATTCGAGGCGATGCTGCAGCACAAAAAATCGATGCACGCATTAAGCCTGCCACTGAAGATGATTGGTACGCTGAATACTTAGATGCCATTATTTCTGTGCGGATTATTGGCGGCCTTGATGAGGCGATTGATCATATTACCCGGTATGGTTCGGAACACACTGATTCAATCATCACGGAAAATGCAAACGCCGCGGAAGAATTTTTGAACCGTGTCGGCAGCGCTATTGTGATGGTCAACGCCTCGACACAGTTTGCCGACGGCGGTGAGTTTGGCATGGGTGCTGAAATCGGCATATCGACGGGTAAGATGCACGCGCGTGGACCTGTCGGCGTGGAGCAGCTTACGACTTATAAATATAAAGTCGTCGGGACGGGCCAGTGCCGCCCGTAAAGCCGCGCGGCATGGCTCGCAGAGTCGGTCTTCTTGGCGGATCGTTTAACCCTGCCCATGACGGTCATGTCTATATCAGCCAGAGGGCGTTAAAGCTGTTACGGTTGGATCAGGTCTGGTGGCTGGTTACGCCACAGAACCCACTAAAATCCACTGTCGGCATGGCACCCTTCGAAGAGCGGTTCGACAGAGCCCGGGCGTTTGTCAAAGACCCCCGAATCGTTATTTCCGATTTTGAGGCTCGGGCCGGGACTCGGTATACGGTCGACGCCCTTGATTTATTGTTGCAGGACAATCCGCAGACACGGTTTGTTTGGCTGATGGGCGCGGATAACCTCCTTGAAGCCCATCGTTGGCAGCGATGGACATCGATATTTAATACAGTCCCCATTGCGGTTTTTGCCCGTCCCACTTATTCTTTACGGGCGTTGGCTTCTAAGGCTGCGCGTCGTTTTGCGGGGTCTCGCGTGGCATCTCGTCAGGCGAGCCGATTGGTAGACATGAAACCGCCGGCCTGGGTTTATTTAAATATCCGGCTTCATGACGCTTCCGCGACACAGATACGTGCCGAGCATGGAGCTAGGGTAATGGGCCGGGAATTGGATTAACTGATAAAGAGAGGAAGCAAGCCATATCCAATGTAAGAGCAAATCCACCAAGGGCTGAAGCTCTGCTCAAAACGGTGGAAGCATCGTTAGACGACGATAAAGCAGAAAGTATTGTCGTTATCGATCTGTCCGGGAAAACCGATATCGCCGATTATATGGTTGTCGCCAGCGGCACATCACAGCGACACATCGGTACCATGGCCACACACCTCCGAGAAAAACTAAGGGCGAATGGATTCAAGGGTGTTACCGTTGAAGGCGAGTCGCAAAGCGACTGGGTTCTTATTGATGCCGGTGATATTCTTGTTCACTTGTTTCGTCCTGACATTCGTGAATTTTACGGTCTTGAAAAACTTTGGGGTGACTCGAAGCAACCGAACGAGCAAACTCAAGAAGTGCTTGCATAGTTTGTGACGTTAACTTGGGCAGTTGAATCTGATGCGCATCACACTTGTGGCGGTTGGCCGGTTTGGAGCAAGCCGGGGCAAGGTAGGGGCCGAAAAAGCGTTATTTGAAAATTACACGCGAAGAATGTCGAATTCGATTGTGCTAAAAGAAATCGAAGAGAAAAAATCATTAACCCCTGAAAAATTGAAGCAAGCTGAAGGTAAAAAATTGTTATCGGCCGTTCCCTCGGGAGCCGTTATCGTTGCTCTCGATTCACGGGGCAAGGAACTGAGCAGTGTGGAGCTAGCAGACAAATTATCGGGATGGCGGGACGAAGGCATCCGGGATGTGAATTTTGTGATAGGCGGCGCAGAAGGGCTCGATCAAAACGTTACAAATGCAGCCCATTTGGTTCTGAGCCTGGGGCCCATGACATGGCCCCATTTATTGGTGCGGGTGATGTTGGTTGAGCAATTATACCGGGCTCAGTGTATACTGTCGGGACATCCATATCATCGGGCTTAAGTAGAGAGATAAATGCCAGATCAAACCCAAGCAGAAAGAAAACCCCGCCCGGTCGTTTTATGCATATTAGACGGTTGGGGCGAGCGTGCTGAAACTGACGATAATGCGATCGCCATTGCGAATACGCCGAACTGGGATCGGTATTTAGCCGAAGCGCCGCATGGCCGTTTGAATGCATCAGCCTTGGATGTCGGTTTACCTGATGGTCAAATGGGAAATTCCGAAGTCGGTCATATGACTTTAGGTGCAGGCCGAGTCGTTTTGCAGGACCTGCCGCGTATCGATACGGCTATTAAAGATGGTTCTTTAGCGGCAAACCCGGTGCTTGAAAGTCATATTGCTACGCTTCGCGAAACTGGTGGCGCTTGCCACTTGATGGGATTGATGTCACCGGGCGGTGTGCATTCGCACCAAAACCATATTGCCGTCTTGGCAAAAATTATTGGTCAAGCCGGCGTTCCTGTTGTCATTCATGCTTTTTTAGATGGTCGTGACACACCGCCGAAAAGCGCTATCGAATACATGAAACAGTTTATGGATGATGTTCAGGATGTTCCTGGTCTTTCCTATGGCGTTGTCAGCGGCCGGTATTATGCGATGGACCGTGACCAGCGATGGGAGCGAACGGAACAAGCCTATAACGCACTTGTTTCATTGGAGGGGGATGCCGCACCGGATCCCATGACAGCGATCAAGACGAGCTATGATAACGACATTAATGACGAGTTTGTTCTACCGACGATTATCGACGGCTATCCCGGCATGAAAGATGGTGACGGTATTTTGATGGCGAACTTCCGGGCTGACCGGGCGCGTCAAATCCTGGCGGCCTTATGTGATCCGGAATTTGACGGCTTCAAGCGTGCTAAAATCATTAATTTCTCTACCTGTGTCGGCATGGCGGAATATTCCGAATCCCATAACCGTTATTTTCAAACGCTTTTTCCACCGGAAGTCTTGCACAATATTCTCGGACAAATTGTTGCCGAAGCCGGCATGAGGCAATTGCGAATAGCCGAAACGGAAAAATATGCGCATGTAACTTTCTTTCTAAACGGTGGTCGTGAGGATGTTTTTAACGGCGAAGAACGGATACTCATACCATCACCAAAAGTTGCGACATACGATTTGCAGCCCGAAATGTCGGCTCCCGAATTAACGGACAAGCTTGTTCAGGCTGTTAAGTCAGATGCCTTTGATTTGATTGTCGTAAACTATGCCAACGGCGATATGGTCGGTCATACGGGTATATTGGATGCCGCTATTAAGGCGGCGGAAACAATCGATGTGTGTTTGGGCCGGCTTGAGGCTGCGGTTCGGGGAATTGGCGGCACGTTGTTGGTCACGGCAGATCACGGCAATTGTGAAACCATGCGAGATGCTGAAAGCGATCAGCCTCATACGGCGCATACCATGAATATGGTGCCTTTTATTGTCCTTAACGGTTCGGCAACGCTAAAGGGTGTACAAAACGGTGGTTTAGCCGATGTTGCACCGACAGTGTTAAAGCTTCTCGGGCTGCCGCAGCCGTCTGACATGTCGGGTCGGTCTTTGATTATTGAAAAAGAAACAGAGACACTTGCCGCGCAATAATTTGTCCAATCGCTTCAGCAAAGATCGATACATTCATATTTATGCCTTGTCGATGGCATGCTTTTTGGGAGTTGCTATCACATCTGGTGATGTTGCGTATGCAAAGACCGAAGGAAGCCAAACGGGGCATCAACTAGAATCGATTGAGAAAAAATTAAAACAGCAACGTGATCAAAAGAAGCGGCTGGAGATAAAAGAGAAGAAGTTAAGTGCGGATCTTGAAAAACTAAATAGCGAGATTGTCAGCACCGCAAAGTCGATACAGCTTTATGAATTAGAAGCGTTGCGGCTAGAAGCGCGCCTAAAACAGTTGAGACAAAATGAAGCTCGCAGTGCATCCCGTTTAAAGAGCGCACGCAAACAAACGGCACATGTGTTAATGGCCTTGGGGCGCATGGCAAGAAATCCACCCGAAGCATTGGTGGTTCAACCCGCGACACCGACACAAACTGTAAGAAGCGCGATTTTGCTTCGAGCCGCTATTCCGGAGATTGAACGGCGTGCCCACCGGTTGCGCGTCAGGCTTGACGAATTAACGGCCGCTCAAGAAGCCGTCTCGTTACGGCGATACCGGCTTAATGACGTCATGGAATCTTTGCGTGAACAACAGAAACTTTTAAATGCGTTAACGGCCCAAAAGAAAAAAATTATTGCCAAGACTCAAGTAGACAGCGCTGTTCTGGAAAAGCATGTTGCCAAATTAGCAAAAGAAGCGAAATCATTAAGAGAATTAATGGAACAATTAAGCCGTGTAACGAAAAGGCGTCCGGCAAAGCGTCAACGGTCTGATCAGACAGGGACGCGAATCCCGGCATCGAAGCGGACGGAGAAACTGGCCCGACTCAGCAGGGGAGAGCCTTTAGGGCGCTCTATCACAAAATCGCGAGGGACTTTAATTCAGCCTGTCGTGGGCCGGATTGTCGGTCGCTATGGGCGCCCCTCGTCGGCGGGTTTGAGGCGAAAAGGCCTATCGTTTGAAGCCCGTTCAGGTGGGCAAGTGGTAGCGCCATTCCGGGGAAAGGTTGTTTTTGCTGACCGATTCCGGGGGTATGGACGACTCTTGATCATTGATCACGGCGAAGGATATCATACCCTCCTGGCGGGTTTTTCCCGGTTGGATGCTCGAGTCGGGCAGAGCGTAGTCGCTGGCGAGCCCGTAGGTGTATTGGAGCACTTAAAAAACAAAAATCCAGTGTTATATGTTGAATTTCGCCGCAAGGGGCAACCGATAAACCCCTTGCCCTGGCTGACCACTCAAAAAGCTAAGGTAAACAAATGAAAAAACATGCCGTACTGATTATCTTGATCTCGCTCCTGGTGTTCTCTCCAGATGCATTTGCCGCAGAGAAAAAGAAAAATTCTGCTGACACATTTCGATTGCTTCATTTGTTTGGTGATGTATTTGAACAGGTGCGGGCAAAATATGTAGAGAGCCCTTCAGATCAAGAACTCATTGAAGCCGCAATTACGGGCATGTTGACGTCTCTTGACCCGCACTCAAGTTACCTCAGCGCCAAAAATTTTCGCGAAATGCAGGTCCAAACACGCGGCGAGTTTGGTGGTTTGGGAATCGAAGTCACTATGGATAACGGCTTGGTTAAGGTTGTCTCCCCAATTGATGATACACCCGCCCATAGGGCCGGCATTGAACCAGGAGATTTAATTTCTCACCTCGACGGTAAGCCCATTGTCGGTATGACTTTGTCTCAAGCCGTTGAAAAAATGCGTGGTAAAGTTGGCAGTGACATTATTTTAACGGTTCGGCGTGCCGGAAAAGAGCCGTTTGACGTTACGATTACACGTGCGGTTATCAAAATTCGGTCGGTTCGTTCCAGGCTGGAAGACAAGATCGGCTATATTCGTATTACGACTTTTAATGAACAAGCTGACAAAGGCGTTAAAAAAGCGCTGAACAAATTTAAAAAAGAAATCGGTGATAAACTTCAGGGTATTGTTTTAGACCTTCGAAATAACCCTGGTGGTTTGCTTGATCAGTCCGTTTCCGTATCTGATATTTTTCTTGATAAAGGCGAGATTGTATCGACACGCTCACGCAAGGAAGGGGATACGCAGCGGTTTAATGCCCGTAAAGGTGACCTGGCTAAAGGGTTGCCGATGGTCGTACTGATCAATGGCGGTTCGGCTTCGGCCTCCGAAATTGTTGCTGGCGCCCTGCAGGATCACCGCCGTGCGATCGTGCTGGGAACAAAATCATTTGGTAAAGGGTCGGTGCAAACAATCTTCCCGCTTTCAGGCCATGGCGCCATGCGCTTAACGACCGCCCGTTATTACACGCCGTCCGGGCGTTCAATCCAGGCGGTCGGCATTGAGCCTGATATTAAAGTCGAGCTTGCCAAGATTGAGGCCGTTACTAC
>CALINB010000278.1 GCA_938045325.1 uncultured Rhodospirillales bacterium
CCTGGTTTTTTTTGGCTGAGGAAAAAGCCTAACAATGCTTTCTCAATAAATTGTAAAAGGAAATATTGGCTATTTTCCGCTGAATTTTGGCTTTTTTTTGGCCACAAATGCATCAACACCCGCCTTGAAGTCCGCCGTGTCGAAACACGCATACCCCTCATCGCGCTCGGCATCGCTGAGCGGCTCAGGCTCCATAAGCCGTAAGGCAAACTTTTTATGCCACCGGGCCGTCAACGGAGCCCCTTCAGCAATTCGGCCTGCTGCAGCATAAGCCTCCGTCTCAACTTGGTCATCGCTGACAACCCGGTTCACGAGCCCCATTTCCAATGCCTTATCGGCCCCAAAAATCTCGCCTTCAAGCAGAATTTCCAAAGCCCGCGACCGACCGACAAGCGCCAACAGCATGTCCAGCTCCGCGTGCGCCATAACTAGGCCCAATCGTTTAATGGGAATGCCGAACCTGCTGGATTGGCCGCAAATGCGAATATCGCAACAAGCGGCAATTTCCAGGCCACCGCCGATACAGGCTCCTTTAATCATCGCAACTGTTGGGTGCCGGCACGTCGCAACAGCGGACATGGTTTTTGCGACCAATTCCCCGTAAATTTTTGCCAGTTTGGCGTTGGCCCGCTCGGTTTCGAATTCTTTAATATCCGCGCCGGCGGCAAACGCCTTATCACCCGCACCGCGTAAAACAATACACCGCAAATCGTCATTCGCAGATAACGACTCCATCACGTCGCCAAGACGAAGCCAGCTGTCTTTATTCAATGCATTCAACCGCTCCGGCGCATTTAATATCACGGTCGCGATCTCGCCATCCACATTGGCAAATACTGAATCGTTCATTCTCGGTTCCAACCTTTTTTTTAAGAGAGAGCCCGCAAACGTAGAATCGTAAAACCGACAATTCAAGTTGCAGTATGCAGACAAAAAAATGCCGCCCCGAAAAAACGGGACGGCATTTTTGAAACGTTGCTTAAGTTCGATTAGCTACCAGCCATCACACCGGTAATTTTACGAACCTGCTGCATTGTGCCGAAGGCACCGTTCACATTACCTTCAAAGTGACGGTACACTTTGCCGCTGGCTTTGCGGAACGCATTAAGGTCGATCTTTTGAACCTTGATCTTTTTCTTCTTCATGATCTTGGCCCAAGCTTTTTGATCGTTTTCAGTGGCCAGTTTCCAGCTCAACTTGGAAGCTTTTTTCGCAGCTTTGATAAGCTTTTTGCCGTTTTCATTGAACTTCCACCGTTTTTTGCCTTTTTTCATGTAGCTCGTCATGAAAAGCTTTTTCATTTTCTTGTTCTTTTTACCGAACAAGATCAAAGCCGGGGTGTAGGTCATCGGAACATTCGAGACATACTTCGGCGCCGCCATGTAGGACTTCCGCTTTTTGGCGATTGTCTTCAGTGAGGCGATCATGCCGTCGAGCACGCCGTATTTAGCACCATAAGCTTTCAGGCTCTTTTTAACGTAACCCGAATTGTCCGTGTTGATCCAAAGACCCTTCAAATCGGACGGCTTGGTGAAAGGCTTTTTGTAAGTCGCCAAGTAACCGAAGCCTCGGTTCATCGTACCGACGAGAACAAATTTTCCACGGCTTGAAGCGCGTTTAATTTTTTTCAGAATTCCCTTCTTCTTATCATGAAGCATTTCAGCTTCGACGGAATTCGTCACCAGCCAAGGCATTTCAAAAATAGCCAGCGGTGCCCGAACAGCTTTCGCCATGTCGGAAGAAACGATCACAATATCGGCTTTAGCCTTTTTAACGAATTTTGCGGCTTTTTTGTCGCTATTGGCTTTTTTCAACTTTTTCTTTTTGCGGACTTTCTTAACCCGCTTGAATTTCGCCGTGCCGGCCAACATTTTGTTGGCTTCCTTGATGAATTTTTTAGCGGCTTTTTCCAAAGCAGACTTTTTCGGTGCATTGTAAATGACCGAAATCGTCTCTTCGGCTTTAACCACCGTCGCGGGCATGGTCAGCGCTAATGCAATCGCTGAAGCCCCTAATAATTTCGAAGTTTTCTTTAGCATGGTACCTCCCATTCTCTGTGTCTTACGAAATTCCTACGATAAACATAAACCCAAGTTTCTGAGCCCCAGTTTATTGAATTAACTCATATTATAAAGCGTCTTCTTAGTTTCGGCCCCAATAATTCTGACAAAATTTTGCTATTTCGGACTATTCATCCACAAGGTGGGCCAAAGCCGCAGAAATACCGCCTTTTTGATGCGGAATTTTGGCCGCTGCCAGTCCCATTTCAACCCCTGACAGCGTGCCAGCCAGCATTAATTCATTAAAATCGCCAAGATGGCCGATCCGAAAGGCCTTGCCGGCAAGCTTACCAAGGCCGTTGCCGAGGGACATATTAAAGCGCTCCAGCACGATACCACGGAATGCATCGGCATCATGGCCCTCGGGGGTAAAGACGGCCGTAACGACATTCGAGTATTCAGCCGGGTTGGCACAAACTATTTCGAGCCCCCAAGCCTTGACCGCCCGGCGCGCGGCTTCCGCCAAACGGGCATGACGGGCAAACGTATTTTCAAGCCCTTCTTCTTCGAACATCTTGATCGCTTCACCGAGACCGTAGAGTAAATTAGTTGCGGGCGTAAATGGGAAAAACCCATTCTTGTTGTTTTCAAGCATGGCATCCCAGCGCCAATAAGCTTTTGGCATGGTAGCCGTTTCGCAGGCCTTGAGCGCCTTATCGCTGATCGCGTTAAATCCCAATCCCGGCGGCAGCATCAAACCTTTTTGCGATCCCGCGATGGTCACATCGACCCCCCAATCATCGTGCCGGTAATCGAGAGAGCCCAGAGAAGAAATAGAGTCCACCATTAACAACGCATTGTGCTTTGCTTGATCGATCGCTTTTCTAACAGCTGCAATATCGCTGGCGATACCGGAAGACGTTTCATTGTGAACGGCACAGACTGCCTTAATGTTTTGCGCTGAATCTTCCTTGAGTTTTGACTCGATCACGTTGGCATCGACACCGTGGCGCCAATCGCTTTCGATAAAGTCGACCTCAAGCCCTAAATCCACAGCCAGATTACGCCAAAGTGTTGCGAATTGACCTGTTTCAAACATCAAGACTTTGTCGCCCGGCGATAACGTGTTCACCAAAGCCGCTTCCCAAGCGCCCGTTCCGGAAGACGGATAAACCACGATGGGACATTTTGTTTTGAATATCGGTTTGATGTTTTCCAAAACCGATAAAGCCATGGCACCAAAATCCGGACCTCGATGGTCCATCGTGGGGTTATCAATGGCACGCAAAACCCGGTCTGGGACGTTTGATGGGCCTGGAATTTGTAAAAAATGGCGCCCTCGGCGTGGCGCTTTATTGTTCGTCATTGTGCTGATTTTCAACTGTTATTGAAGTCGACGATTATGAGGGGCTTGAAGTACAACCTTCGGCCTTATGGGACAAGCCTTAGTTTCCGCGGGGCGTAAAAGTAATTTTATTATTTAAATTCAATGAATTATAACTTTTTATTCGACCTCGGATACTTTTCGAACAATGGTTTGGCAAGACGAAACAATCCCACACAACACGTTACCTGCTTTATATTCATTTCTTATGACCGCCTCGACATCATCACGCATCGGCGATAGCCGATTAGCTGGACGGCTTCGCCAAGAACTGCAGGGCGATGTTTTATTCGATTCTTATTCGCGCGGGCGTTACAGCACGGATGCCTCCATCTATCAGATCGAGCCAGTCGGTGTGGTGGTGCCGAAAACCGAGCAAGATATCCAACGGGCTATCCATGTCGCCGTAGATGAAGGAGTCCCCATCCTGCCCCGGGGTGGGGGCACATCACAATGCGGCCAAACCGTCGGCGAAGCGCTTGTGATCGATACATCGAAATTTTTAAACCAAATTATCGATTTTAATGCGGAAGAACGCCGCATCACGGTTCAGCCTGGAATCGTTCTTGATCAACTCAATAAGTTTTTAAAACCCCACGGATTGTTTTTTCCGGTCGATGTTTCGACCAGCAGCCGCGCGACCATCGGCGGCATGGCCGCAAACAACAGTTGCGGTGCGCGCTCGATTCGTTACGGCAATATGGTTCATAACGTTTCCGCCATCGAGACCATATTGGCCTCGGGCAGTGAATGCCGATTTGGCGACGTTCCCGCTAATCTCGATGGTATCGACGACACCACTTATCTCGACATCATTCAGCGTATGCGCATGTTGGGTGATCGGGAGGCGCAGGAAATTGCCGAAAGATTTCCGAAACTGCTCCGGCGGGTCGGCGGCTACAATATCGATACTATCTCGCCACAAGGTCACAATATGGCTCATCTGTTGGTGGGCTCCGAAGGAACCCTCGGTTTCTTCAAACAGATCGAATTGTCATTACAGCCGATCCCTCCCCACAAGGTTCTCGGCGTTTGCCATTTCCCGACGTTTTATCAAGCGATGGCGACGACACAGCATATCGTCGAGCTTGGCCCGTCCGCAGTAGAACTTGTCGACCGGACGATGATCGATCTTGCGCGCGACATTGAAGCTTTTCGGGCAACCACGGACCGTTTCGTGATGGGCGAGCCACAAGCTCTGCTCCTGGTCGAATTTACCGGCGACGATGCAGAGGAACAACACCGAAAGCTCAAAAGCCTGGTCGAGTTGATGGCCGATCATGGGTTTGCCGATGTCGTTCTCGAAGTGACCGATCCGGCATTTCAAAGCGAGATCTGGGAAGTCCGTAAGGCAGGCCTCAACATCATGATGTCCATGAAAGGTGACGGCAAACCGGTTTCGTTTATCGAAGACTGCGCCGTCGAACTGGAGGACTTGGCCGAATACACCGACCGGTTGACCAATGTTTTCAAAAAGCACGGCACAAACGGCACTTGGTACGCGCACGCCTCAGTCGGCACCCTCCATGTACGTCCCGTCCTCAATATGAAAGATGGCACGGATGTGAAAAAAATGCGCGAGATTGCCGAAGAGGCTTTTGCCATGGTGCGCGAGTACAAAGGATCTCATTCCGGCGAGCACGGTGACGGCTTGGTGCGCTCGGAATTTCACGAGCCGATGTTCGGCTCGCGCATCGCACGCGCCTTTGAGGAAGTCAAAGACACGTTCGATCCGAACGGCTCGTTTAATCCGGGCAAAATCGTTCGACCGTCGAAAATGGATGACCGAACGTTGTTCCGTTACAAACCCGGTTACAAAACAAACGTTCCCGACATGGCGCTCGATTGGAGCGAATGGGGTGGCTTCGCCGGTGCCGTCGAGATGTGCAACAACAACGGTGCCTGCCGTAAGGCCGATGCCGGTGTGATGTGCCCGTCCTATCGCGTGAGCGGCGAGGAAATTCATTTAACGCGCGGGCGCGCCAATACGCTGCGCCTGGCCATATCTGGTCAACTCGGCAAGGAGGCGTTCACCGCTGACGAACTTTACGGCACGTTGGATTTTTGTGTCGGCTGCAAAGGATGCAAACGCGAATGCCCGACCGGCGTCGATATGTCGCGCATGAAAATCGAATTCCTGCACCACTACCGCCGACAGCATGGTGTTCCCTTAAAAGAAAAGCTGATCGCACACCTGCCCCGTTACGCACCCTTTGCCTCGCGGTTTCGTTATTTGATGAATTTGCGTGACACCGTTCCGGGCCTGGCCTGGCTCAGTGAAAAATTACTCGGCTTCAGCCGCAAACGAAGCCTGCCGCAATGGCACGCCCACCCCTTTAAGCCTAACGAAACGGCAGCGATGAAATCCGGTCAATCGGAAGTTATTCTACTCGCAGACACGTTTAATATGTATTTCGAACCTGAGAACCTGCGCGCCGCCGTTCGAGTATTGGAAGCGGCAAATTATCACGTGCATGTTCCGGTCATTGAAAACACGGGTAAACCACTGTGCTGCGGCCGGACTTATCTTGCCACCGGCTTACTTGATCAGGCTAAGCAAACGGCAAGGGAAACTTTAAAGGCCCTCAAACCCTACCTGGAACGAGGCATACCCATTATCGGGCTAGAACCGTCCTGCCTGCTCACCCTGCGTGACGAATACATGGTGCTTGAACCAGGCGCGGATACAATCTCACTGGCTGGGAAAGCCAAACTGTTCGAAGAATTTTTGGCCGAAGAGCACGCCGCCGGCAGACTTTTCATGAATTTAAAACCGCTAAGAAGCAACAGAGCCTTGCTGCATGGGCATTGTCATCAGAAAGCCTTTGGTGCCATGGGTGCCGTCGAAACAATCCTAAACCTAATTCCCGAATTAAA
>CALINB010000279.1 GCA_938045325.1 uncultured Rhodospirillales bacterium
TAAAAGCCCGCGATGCCAAATTATCTGGATTTTGAAGAGTCTTTGGCTGAGATCGAAGGCAAGATTGAAGAGCTGCGCCACCAAATGGATCAGGGCGAGCTGAACGTGACCGAAGAGGTCGCGAAGCTTGAGTTGCGCGCCGAAAAGATTTTAGAACAAACCTATGCCAAGCTAACGCCTTGGCAAAAGACGCAGGTCGCGCGCCATCAAAATCGTCCGCATATGATGGATTACTTAAAAGCGTTGATCACCGATTTTACGCCGCTTGCCGGTGACCGTTCCTTCGGCGAGGATAAAGCCATCGTGGGCGGCTTGGGTCGTTTTAACGGCCGGTCGGTAATGGTGATCGGTCATGAAAAAGGCCACGATACGGAATCGCGTGTCGCCCATAATTTCGGCATGGCGCGCCCCGAAGGATATCGTAAGGCGATCCGCTTGATGAACCTCGCCGATCAGTTCGGCATACCTGTCATTACGTTTGTTGATACCGCAGGCGCCTATCCTGGCATTGATGCTGAAGCGCGCGGCCAGGCCGAGGCAATCGCGCGCTCAATTGAAGCGTGTCTTCATATTAAAGTGCCGATCGTCAGCGTCATCATCGGTGAAGGCGGCTCGGGCGGCGCCATGGCGATCGCGGCGGCCAATTCGGTGATCATGCTTGAACATGCAATTTACTCGGTGATCTCGCCGGAAGGTTGTGCATCAATCTTATGGCGCGATAACGACGCCAAGGAAACAGCCGCCGAAGCCTTGAAGCATACGGCGGCGGATCTCGAAGAACTCGGTGTTATCGATACCATCGTTCCTGAACCCATGGGGGGGGCGCACCGCCATCCAGAGGACACGATCAAAGCGGTCGGTGCGGCCCTCGAAAAAGTGCTCGTGCCGTTATTGGCGCTCGGTGGTAATGAGCTTAAAGCCGCGCGCCGCGATAAATTTCTTGAGATCGGCCAAAAGGGTCTCGCGTAAATGACCTGGTCGGGCCGGCTCGAATTCATTCATGCCGCCGAGAAAGCCGCCGCGGATATGCAAGAGCTCACCGAAGGCACGTTGATCGCCGGCAAGGGCCTTGAGGGCGACCGTTACTGTCTCGGCATCGGCGAATTTTCACACAAAGACGTACCGGGACGGCATCTCACGCTTATCGAAAGCGAAGTGCTTGATGCATTAAAGCGGGATCATAATGTTGACTTGGCGCCCCATGAATCCCGGCGTAACCTCACCGTGCGTGACGTGCCACTGACCCATTTGGTCGGTAAAAAATTTAAGGTCGGCGATGCCGTGTTGTTGGGGGTTCGGATCAATGAACCCTGCAGGTATCTCGAAGGCGTACTCAATAAAAAAATTGTGACGGTATTGCTGCATCGCTCGGGCTTGAATTGCAATGTGATCGAAGGCGGCGTCATCCGCCCCGGCGATGTTGTTGAGCCGCTGAATTAATATTAAAGGCTCCAACAATGTTTAAACCGAAGTGGCTGTTGTATACACTCATCATCTTCATTTCGTTGGTAGTCACGTTTGAGCTGCTCGGTATTCAGATCAACGACCTCGGCGAAGAGTTGCTCGAATTCAACATCACGATCATTTTGATTTTCTTTGCGCACATTTTTCTGATGCCACCATTACTCGATATGGCGCTGGGCCGGTTTTGGAAAAACCAAGACGATGAGGATAACAATAATTAAGGCGCGGTGTTCGTTTCGCTAAGGGCCTTAACTCAGTTTCCCGTGGCATTGTTTGTATTTTTTGCCTGAACCGCAGGGGCATGGTGAGTTGCGCGAGACCCGGCCCCAAGTCTCGGGATCGTTCGGGTCGATTTCATCGGCAGCCTGACGAGAACGCACCGGCGCAACGGCGACGCCGCCTTGGTTTTCAGCGCCCTCAAAGCCGACGAGCTCTTCGTCTTCTTCATTGCCAAGGAATTCCAGGGATGGGTCAAACCGGGATTCGACCATTTGCTGTTGCGGGTGGCCGAAGTCGAGCGTGTCTTCGTTTTCAAACTCAAATTCTAGATGTGCCATGGTCAGGCTGGTGCGTTCGCGCAGATTCTCCAGCATAACTGAAAACAATTCGAACGCTTCGCTTTTATATTCGTTCAGCGGATCGCGCTGGCCGTAGGCGCGCAAGCCGATGCCTTGGCGCATATGATCGAGGGTGAGTAGGTGCTCTTTCCAGGTTTGGTCGAGCACTTGCAACAGCACGCTTTTTTCGACCGTGCGCATCAACTCGGTGCCGTAATGAGCGACTTTCTCGGCATATTGACGGTTGGTGACATCTTCAAGGCGTTCTTGAATTTCCGCATCCGCGATGCCTTCTTCTTTAACCCATTCGAGGATGGGCAGGTTGAGGGCAAAGATACGAAGGATCTCCCCATGCAGGGCGTCCGCGTTCCATTGTTCCGGCAGGGCTTTTTCCGGAATATGCAGTGAGATTAAATCTTCAATGACCTGATGGCGCATATCGCGGAGGTCTTCCGAGACGTCTTCGGAATCCATAAGCTCCTTACGCTGCTCGTAAATGACTTTGCGCTGATCATTCATCACATCGTCGAACTTGAGCAGGTTTTTCCGGATTTCGAAGTTGCGTTCTTCGACTTTCTCCTGGGCCTTCTCGAGCGCCTTGTTCACCCAGGGGTGCATGATGGCTTCGCCTTCTTCGAGACCGAGTTTTTTCAGCATACCGTCAATGCGCTCGGAACCGAAGATACGCATGAGGTCGTCTTCGAGGGATAGGAAAAACTTGGAGCCGCCCGGGTCGCCTTGCCGACCGGATCGGCCGCGCAGTTGGTTATCGATGCGCCGGCTTTCGTGACGTTCGGTGCCGACAACGTAAAGACCGCCGGCCTCGAGCACAATTTGGCGCTTGGCTTCGATGTCGGCCTTGATTTCCTCGATTTTCTTTTCCCGCTGTTCGGCGGACATGTTCTCTTTGACTTCCTGTTCGATGCGCATGTCGAGATTGCCGCCGAGCTGAATATCGGTACCGCGTCCGGCCATGTTGGTGGCGATCGTCACGCCGCCCGGCGCACCGGCTTGGGCGATGATGAGCGCTTCCTGCTCGTGATGGCGGGCGTTCAGCACGTTATGGGGAATTTTGCGCTTCTTCAGCTGTGCGGCAAGTTGTTCGGATTTTTCGATACTGACCGTGCCGACCAAAACGGGCTGTTTGCGCTTGTGGCAATCTTCGAGCAAATCGATGATCGCGTTACTTTTTTCCGCGACGGTCCGGTATACCTCGTCATCTTCATCTTTGCGGACGCAAGGCACATTGGTGTCGATTTCGATAACCTGGAGTTTGTAGATTTCATCGAACTCGCCGGCTTCCGTCATGGCCGTGCCGGTCATGCCGGCAAGTTTGGGATAGAGCCGGAAATAATTTTGGAACGTGATCGAGGCGAGGGTTTGGTTTTCGTTTTCGATCGACACGCCTTCTTTGGCTTCCAAGGCCTGGTGCAGGCCTTCGGAATAGCGTCGGCCTTCCATCATGCGTCCGGTGAACTCGTCGATAATCACGACCTTGTCGTCCTTGACGATGTAATCGGTGTCGCGCTCGAAGAGGACATGAGCTTTCAGCGCGGAATTGGCGTGATATACCAACGAAATATTATTGAGGTCATACAGATTGCCCGTTTCCATCAGGCCTCTTTCGCGCAGCAGGTTCTCAAGTTTTTCCATGCCGGCTTCAGTAAAGGTCGCCGTGCGAGCCTTTTCGTCTTTTTCGTAATCGGATTCGTCGAATTCGGGAATGAGCTTGTCGATGGATGAATAGAGATCGGAGGTGTCTTCCGTCGGACCTGAAATAATCAGCGGTGTCCGCGCTTCATCGATCAAAATCGAGTCCACCT
>CALINB010000280.1 GCA_938045325.1 uncultured Rhodospirillales bacterium
TTTTAAATTTTTTTGAAATATAGGTAATCGGGACTGCTTTTTTATTAGGCCTCAGCATTTCGGTCTTTACGACTTGGAGCTGTCTTGGTCCCGGTGTTGCCCCATAGCTTTTGAAGCTCTCCCCCTTATAGCTGTCAAAAAGTGTTGCCAGCGTCGAAACGCTCATCCGGCGAAAGGCCGCGATAAGGTTCTTTTTTTGTTCCTTTGAAGCTGATTTCCAGAAGCTGCCGGTCGCGATTCTCGTCATCAGGGGCAGGTGAAATGTCATGCTCACGCTTGGCTCTAGGCGTTTGTAGCGCTGCTCAGCAGTCAGGCTTTTGGCTTCTTTCATGGTTTCGAGCAATTGTTGTTGAAAAGCCTTTGCTACATGATCCGGCGATTCAGCCCGGGCGGCCTGAAAACCCCATGCCGAGAAAAAAGTTATTAAAATCAATGATTTAAATAAGTATCGCCGTGTCATGATACATTTTATCCTGTTGAATCAAGTACTTGGTGTAATTTATAGGCGTCACCGTACTGTGAACGGTTATGGACCGCAATGGAGTCATAAACATTTCTTAATTCAACCGAAGTATAACCGATCTCCAAGATAGTGGAAATTATGGTTATTTTATGGCATGTTACGTGTTGCACGCCGTAAGGACCCAAGGCCACAGAATGGTTGCGGAACGCTTGCGGCGTGAGTATTGTCTGCATCGTTAATTGAGCTAAAACTAAAGTACTGTCTGGAGACTAAAAAAAGGGGCCATCAATCGTGGCAAATATTTACCCAATTACATCGTTTTTCCGTGCTCTTCTGCTCGCTTTAGCCGTAACGGCTTTTTCCTCGACATCATGGGCGTTGGACGTCACCGACCTGGATGTGGATACGCCAGTTGCTAAGCAATCCGTTGAAAGTGCTGCTCTTGAAAGCGCTAACGAAGAGCCAAAATTAATCGCCGCTAAAGACAAAAGCGGTTCCGATGACGTGAATGATCCAATTGAATCGTTTAACCGCGGCATCTTCGCTTTTAACGAATTCTTTTTGGAATACATTCTTAAGCCGATCACGAAAGGCTACAAAGCGATTTTACCGGATCCGCTTGAGCAGGCGATTGGGAATGCCCTTCATAATGTCCGCACACCGATCATTTTGCTTCATGATTTACTGCAGGGCGAATGGGAGCGCGCCAGCATTACTTCAAGACGTTTTTTGATGAATACGACATTGGGGCTTGGCGGGCTTATTGATTTGGCCGATCACGCCGGTATGCCGGCTCACAAGGAAGACTTCGGCCAAACGCTTGCTGTTTGGGGAATCCCCGAAGGGCCATATTTGGTCATCCCGTTGTTGGGGCCATCAAACCCGCGCGATTTGATTGGTCGCATTGCTGACGGTTATATCGACCCTGTCTCAATGTTGGCTAACAACACGGGACACGAAGAAGGCAATTATGTCCGTATGGGTTTAACGGCTGTGAACGAATATCGTTCGGTGATGGGCGAATTAGAAGAAATCAAGAAAACGTCAATCGATTATTATGCGTCGATTCGCAGCCTGTACCGGCAAAAACGCGAAGCGGAAATTCGTAACGGCAAAAAACAAAAATTGCCGCCGATTCCGGATTTCTTGAGCTACGATTACGAGGAACCGCAAGTTGGCCAGCCTGTAAACGCAGGCCCCAATCCTGGTTTGATATATATTGAAAACCAGGAAATTTCCAATCGGGTCGAAACGGCACAATAATTACAGTTTTACCCGCAAACCACCTTTCTGGTTTTTCCGTAAGTCATTGATAACGCTTAGGTAATTTCGTTATCCCTTGACATATTCTAATATTTGTGCCAACATGTCTCAACTTGGTGCCCATTTGGGGCCAAGTATTGCGACGACCCGGCCATGAGGTGGGTTTTGAATTTGGTCTATTGCTTCAGTTGGAGGATAGGTGCCTTGATCGCACGATGTTATTTTCCCCAAACATGCAAGCTGTTCCAAGCTCGAAATCTTTCCGAGCGTGCTCACTGATTACCGGATTGCCGCGACGGTCATGCAACGGATTACCGTGCAGGACCGACAAACCTTAACCTGTGAAAGGCCTTTAAAAGGATTTCACGTTTGAAAAGGATGAAAGAGGTTCGTCATGTCGACATTAAGTGTGCCAGCCGTACCGCAAGAAGGCAGTCTGTCTCAGTACTTCACGGAAGCATGGAAGTTTCCCATGCTCGAGGCCGAGGAAGAGTTCATGCTCGCGCAGCGCTGGAGGGAGCATGGTGATATCGAAGCCGCCCATAAGCTTGTGACCAGTCATTTACGATTGGTGTGTAAAATCGCAACGGGTTACCGCGGATATGGTTTGCCCCTGGCGGATCTTATTTCCGAAGGCAATATCGGCTTGATGAAAGCCGTCAAGAAATTCGAACCGGAACGCGGTTTCCGGCTGTCAACGTATGCTATGTGGTGGGTACGTGCCGCGATTACGGAATTTGTACTTCGGTCGTGGTCCATGGTGAAAATGGGTACTGTCGCTGCGCAGAAAAAGCTGTTTTTCAGTCTTCGCAAGGTCAAAAGCCAGCTGAAGATCATCGATAACGGTGAATTAACGCCTCAGCAGACGGAACAACTATCCGATGCCATGAATGTATCCGAAGACGACGTCGTGATGATGAATCGTCGATTGTCGTCCCGCGACGTTTCTCTGAACGCACCGGTTTCCGACGAAGAAACCATGGAGTTTCAGGATACCTTAGTCGCGGAATCGCCATCTCCGGAAGCGTTGCTGGCCGATTCGGAGGAATTGGGCGAACGCAAATTATTATTGAAAAAAGCCCTGGAGACTTTACCGGAGCGGGAACGGCATATTTTGACTGAGCGTCAAATGATCGAAGAGCCGCAAACGCTGGAAGAATTAGGTAAGCATTATGGCATCAGCCGTGAGCGGATTCGTCAACTGGAGGCCCGGGCGATGGAAAAAGTTAAGGCCGCGGTCATGCATGAAATGGCGGAACAAGCTGCTTAACGCCGATTTTCGGAAAAACCGTTGAACATTCCTGCACGCCCGTATGCTAATACGGGCGTGTTTTCCTATCGGTATTGAAGCTGCGGGCAAAAATGCGTGAGATTCGTCTTAGGCAGTTGATTTACCTCTAAGGCGTCTCAATATGTCAAGTAGAAGGGCCGTTATCCGGGGCAATAAAATAGTTCTGATTTCAGCCCAAACACGTTACATTCCTATGATGGCTTTTAAGCTCAAGTTTTGGGGCGTTCGTGGCAGCATTGCCTGTCCGTTGCCGTCTCACATGAAATTTGGCGGCAACACCAGTTGTATTGAAGTAATACTGGGTGAGCACCGGTTTATTCTGGATAGTGGCACGGGTATTCGCGGCCTTGGACAGGCCTTCGCAAAAGATGGGGTAAACGATACGAAGCTGCTGTTTACCCATACCCATTGGGATCACATCAATGGATTTCCGTTTTTTACGCCGGCATATATACCGACGAACTCGATTCATATCATGGCGGGGCATTTGAAAAAAAAGAACACCACCATTAAAGAGGTATTGTCGACACAAATGGGCGGACCGATGTTTCCAATTCCCCTTGAAGCGATGCAGGGCAAATTGACCTTTGAAGATTTTGATGCTGGCGATTCTTTTGATCTTTATTCCGATGTTAAAATTAGAACCGCACCGCTCAATCATCCAAACGATGCGGCAGGGTATCGGATCGAATACGAGGGGCATTCGGCTTGCTATATTACGGATACCGAGCATGTGCCGGGCCAGCTTGATGAGAACATCCTCGGCTTGATCGATAATGCTGATCTCGTGATTTACGACAGCACTTACACGGAAGAGGAATACCCCAACCGGGTCGGGTGGGGGCACTCAACGTGGAATGAAGGGATGAAACTGTGCCAAGAAGCTGGTGCCAAGCGGTTGGCGATCTTTCATCATGATCCGGATCACGATGATGAATTCATGGAGAATTTAGAAAAAGAAGCCCAAGACGTATGGGACGGTAATTTCGTCGCCCGTGAAGGGACGACAATTGATGTTCCCGGCTAAGCACTTAGGGTTTTGGTTGTGTCGGTTGTTGGCCGGGTGCCGCAGTCGGTGGTTTTGGTCCCGTTAAGGATTTAGCCTTATCGCGTAATGCCTTCTGGCGCTCCTCAAACTGCGCTTTCAGGTCTAAATCGAGCTTGGGTGCGAGTTTTAATTTCTCCGATTGCTCGATTTTATCGCGTTTTTCTAGGCTCATGGGAAAGACACGGATGATTACACGCCGGTTTTTCGCCATGTTTTCCTTAAGTGGGTTTCCTTTCGCATCCCGATTAGGAAAGACGGGGCGGGTTTCGGCAAATCCAGTCGCTTTCAATCGCAGTGGATCAATTTTTGTTTCGACAAAATAGCGCGCGACCCGGGTTGCCCGGCCGGCGGAAAGTTCCCAGTTTGAGGGGTACCGCGGTGTGCTGATCGGGGCGTCATCCGTATGCCCCTCGATCTCAACGTTATAGTTTTTGAATTTCGGTGTGATCAGCAAATCGGAAACTTTTTTGAGCAGGGGCCTTGCTTGGGGCAGGATGTCTGCTGAGCCGGGCCTGTAAAAGGCCGACGAGTCGAGCTCGATCACGATGCCTTTCTCGTCCTTGGTGACTTTCGTAACCTCTTCGGCCTGCATGGTTGCAACGGCATCTTCGACTTCGATTTTCAATAGTTCGGTCGGCGTCGGTTCGTTCTGGCGATGCCCGATGGCTTCGGAAATACCTTTTTGGACTTCTTCAAATGACGGAATATCGAACTTTGAAAAGGTCAGTAGCAACACGAAAAACGCCATCAGCGAAGTGATCGCGTCGGCGTACGTCAGAAGCCATTCTTCCTCGTCTTGTTCTTCCGGTGGGTTTGTTGGCGCGGCCATATTGGACTCCTCGGGAGGTAACGGCGTATGGCTGGTGTCGTTACTTCTTCATTTTATCGATGTTAAAGTGAATGGCGGGGTCCAAATAACTGTTCATTTTATCTTGAATAAAGCGGGGGCTTTTACGATCAGCGAGAAGCGCCAGGCCTTCGGCAACCAGATAGTTTCGGAAGCGGACAATTTGCTCCCGCTGCATGATTTTTGACGACGCCGGCAAAAAAATCAGCCGGGCAAATAAAACACCGTAAAGAGTTGTTAAGAGCGCGATGGCCAGGCCTTTGCCGAGTTCTTTCGGATCACCACCCATGTTGTCGAGCATGATAATCAAGCCGACCAGGGTGCCGATCATGCCGAACGCCGGCGCTCCCGATGCCATGGCTTTAAGAATGTGAACCTGAACCGTATTACGACCGTATGTGGTTTCGATGGTCGTTGATAAGATATCACGGACTTCATCGCCGGAATAACCGCTGACCACCATTTCGATGCCGAAACGCAGGAATTTGTCGCCGCTGATTGCTTTTTTCGATTCGGCTTCAAGGGCAGGGATGCCGTTTTTCTGAACCGTGTAGGCCCAGCGGATGACACGGCCGACTTCGGCCTTGAGGATGCCGCGGCTGATTTTTGCTGAGACCATCATTTTACCGATTAATTTCATGGATAAAATGACGTAACGGGGCTCATAGGAGATAAACGACGCCGACATGGTGCCGCCAAAGACCATGACGAAGCTGGAGAAGCTTAAGAAAACTAGATAGTTATCGGTACTCAGCATGATTGAGCCGATAAACAAGCCGAATGCAAACACCAGCGATAGCGGTGTGGTCATGCCAGCCATTTGTGCCCTCTTTTCTTACCTATCGTTGCACTTTGGTACCCCAAAGCGGCCCATTCGAATGAGCAATATTTAGGTCCCATGCCCAGGTATAGGCCCCTTATGACCATATATACACCAAAGATTGATAAATTATAACCACTTAGCACTTTGCTCACAATTAACCCAAAGGTCTAAGTAAGCCCAGGTACAGGATAAGCCCCTCAACGCTCGACAAAGGCTTCATGCTTGAGCTTTAGGACTGGCTTGATCAAATAGTCCATAACGGTTTTCGTACCGGTATGAACGTCAACCTGGGCCTGCATGCCCGGCGAAATTGGGTATTGGCCCTCTTTTTCGCCCAGGTAGGATTTCTTGGTCTCCACGATCATTCGGAAATAGGGGTTCCCTTTGTCATCCGTACTCGAATCCGGGGCGACCATCAGAACTTTGCCGTCAAGGCCGCCATAACGGGCAAAATCGTAAGCTGAAAGTTTAACCGTGACTTTCTGGCCGGCTTCGACAAATGCCCGGTCTGTCGGACTGAGGCGGGCATTGACGACGAGCTTTTCGCCGGTCGGCACGATTTCCATGATCGGCTCACCCGCTTTCACGACGCCGCCAATCGTATGATAGCGCATATTCTTTACGACGCCGTGGATCGGACTTTTAATGGTCGCGCGCAAGCGTTGTTCGGTGGATTCGCTTAGCAGTTCGCGAATACGACCAATTGCCTGTTCCGTCTTGCCGAGCTCTTCTTGCGCTTCACGGCGAAACCGGACTTTTTCATCTTTAATTTTCTCTTTGGCTTCCTTCACCGCAGACCGGGCCCGGGGAATGGATGCATTAATACCGCGCAAATCGCCGTCTTGTTTTTCGACTTCTGCTTCGAGTTGTAAATGCTCCAATTTCGGCGTCAGACCGCTCGCCAACAGCTCTTTAGACATCGTGAGTCGCTGTTTGCTAAGTTTCAGGTTGTTGACCATGGCGCGTCTGCGAGCCGCCAATTCCTGCACTTCCAATTGCTTTTGCTGGACCTGGCTTTCCAAAAGCTTCAACGCCGACACGTGTTGGTTTTGCCGGGCCTCATAAGTATTTCTCTCGGCCCTGAGCTGGTCAGGCCGGCGTTTGGCGACGTCTTCGGGAAACACAGGTTTCTTGCCGTTCGCCGCGGCCTCTAAGCGGGCTTTGGTGAGTATTTGGCTATCGAGGCGAACAAGTAATTCATCACGATTGGTGCCGCCGCTGCCGAGATTGAGTTGAACGAGTTTGGTGCCGGGTTTTACATTGTCGCCGTCCCGAACGAACAATGCCTCGATAATGCCGCCTTCAAGATGTTGAATCATTTTGACCTGACCTTGCGGCACGACTTCGCCCTCGGCTTTTGCAATTTCGTCAAGTTCGGCGAAAGTGGACCAGGCTAAAAATAAGCCGACCATCAGCATGATAGGCCAGGCAAAGGCCCGCCAGCTAGGTAAGGGGTAGTAACGCAATAATTCGTCCAGCCGGGAAAGCGACGCTTTGTTTTCTGAGGCCGAATCGATGGTGACGGCTTCTGTGTGGGCGGTTCCGCTGTCGGGACTCATTTCTCTTCTCTCGTATTAACGGGACGGTTTGTTCCCGGCGCGGGCCGCGTCGGTTTCGCCGTCCGTGCCTGAGCTTGGTCTATGTTAGCAGATTTTGGGTTCTGATTCGCCTGATTTACGCTCTGCGCTGCGGCACCTTGCTGTCCGCCTGCCTGGGCCCGCTGTTGTTTTTGGGTGCGGTTTTGAACACTAGGCGGCACTTTGGTGGACCGGGTCGAGGGTTGGACTGGCTTCGGCGCGCCTTGGGGCCTACTTTGCGGGCCAACCGGCGGTTTTACGGCCGGAGCCCCTGGTTTGGCGTTTGGTCCCGGTCCTCCTGGTCCGGCAGGCCTTTGTGCTGGCTGTGTGCCTTGTTGAGGGCCGAGTTTCGGCCCTTGCTGCGGGCCAGGCTGCTGATTGGGGGCAGCGGGTTTTGCAGTCGGCCCACCACTCGTTGCCGGCTTATCGCCGCCGCCTTTCGGCGCCGTGCCGAATAGTTTCGGCAGGATTTCATGCGCAGGTCCTGCCAATGCGATTTTACCCCGATCCATGGCAACAAGGTCATCGCAGGCAGCCAAAAGAATCGGGCTGTGCGTCACAATGATGACCGTGCGGTCGCGGCCGATTTCGACAAGGGTCCGCCGCAGTTCCTGTTCAGCCTGGCGGTCGAGGCTACTCGACGGTTCATCAAGGACGAGAACCGGCGGATCGCCGATCAGCGCGCGGGCGATGGCAATTCGTTGGCGTTGTCCGCCGGATAAATTCGCGCCTGATTCACCGATATCGGTGCCGTAACCGTCGGGCATGTCGATTACGAATTGGTGGACGCCCGCTTCTTCAGCGGCCTTAAGAACTTCTTCATCCGTTGCGTCAGTTTTGCGTAGTGTGATGTTGTCTCGGATCGTGCCTGTAAACAGGATGCTTTCTTGTGGGACATAGCCGATCCAACTGGAAATTTCGTCGCGGGTGAACTGACTGAGATCGGCGCCGTCAAGCAGGACACGGCCCTTCGAGGGACGGTAAAGACCTTGGATGATTTTCAGCAGTGTCGACTTGCCGCTGCCATTGCGGCCAACTAAGGCGTGCACGCCGCGGGCCTTGATGGTCAGGCTGACGTCGTTGATGACCGGTTTGCCGCCTTCGCCGTAGGAAAAGATAATAGTTTCGAGTTCGATTTCGCCGTTTGGCCGTTCAATTTGAACGGCGCTTTCCTGGCGTTCGCTGGCGGTGTTAAACAGCATGCCGAGTTTTTCGACCGATTGTTTAAAACTCGTATAGGTTCGCCATTGCGTAACCAATTGATTGGCTGGACCCATGATGCGTCCACTCAGCATATTGGTGGCAATCAGCGCGCCCATGGTGAGCTTTTGATCGATAATCGCGAGCGCGCCGACGGTTGTGAGCAGCAATGTTGTGATCAAGGACAAAGTTGCGCCGAAATTCGAGAAACCATCGGTTTTACTGCCACGCGCCAGAGCACGTTCAATATTCTCTGCATGCTTTTCTTCCCACTGCGGTCGCATGGAATGATCCAGCGACAGCGCCTTGATCGTCGTTCGGCCGGCTATCAGCTCGTTGATAAAGCTGTCGCGGGTTTGGCTCGATTGGCGTTCATCGGCACTTGCCGAGGCGGTTTCTGATGCTGATCGCCATGCAATAAACATGAAAATCGGCAGCATTACGACCATCACCGGTGCGACCGGCGGGGCGAGAATAAAAATGAGGCCTAAGAAGAATATGGCAAACGGCAAATCGGCAATCAAAATAGCCGAAGCCCCCGATAAAGTATTACGAACTGTGTCGGCGTCTCGAAACAACGACGTCCAGTATGCCGACGGTTGCGCTTCAAGTGCTTGCAGGGGCAGGGACATAACTTTTTCAAAAAGCTTGCGTCCAATGATGATGTCGACACGCATGGCAACCCGTTGCATGATTCGCGAACGCGATTGGCGGAGGATGTAATCGAACACCAATACGATGACCATGCCGATCAGCAAACCTTCCAAGGTGCTGATACCGCCGGAACCGACCACGCGATCATAAACTTGTAATGTAAAAATCGGCACGGCCAAGGCGAGGAGATTGACGAAGGCTGACATCGCCAAAATCTCGGTAAATACGGGCCTTAAAGGCGCTAAAAAAGGCCTGAGCCAGGCGTGACTAGCATTCTCACTCATGTCGGCGCGAGTATACGCTGGGCTGGAATCGGATGCTACCCTACTATTTTAAAGGCTTAGCGGTCTCCGCTGAGGGCAATTACGGCTTGACCTCAGCCATCCGGGCCAGTGTACTAGGGCCGTTCGTGCCAACATAAAAATGCACGAATCATATGGGGGAGTGAAACGAGTCAATGGGCCGCATCGGTCAGTTTTTTAAAAAAGCATTTAGCACGGACCGCCTCATCGGATTGGGGTTTCTAACCGTATTAATGGTCGTGCTGATTGCGAATCCGAACGTCGTTCAATTGCTGCGTTTGAAGACGTTTGATTATTTCCAGGTGCTGAAGCCGCGTGCGCCGACTCCGGAAAAAGAACAACCCATCAAAGTCATCGATATCGATGAAAAGAGTTTGCAATCCATCGGCCAATGGCCGTGGTCTCGGTCGACGATTGCGAAGATGGTTCAAAATCTCCAAGACCTTGGCGCAACCATAGTCGCCTTCGACATCGTGTTTGCCGAGCCCGACAGGACGAATCCGTCCGACATCGTGAAA
>CALINB010000281.1 GCA_938045325.1 uncultured Rhodospirillales bacterium
ATGGGCCACGGACGATCTGACCTTGCGGGATGTGCCGGTTGAGGTTCTGCAAGCCCGTTTCGGCCAAGCCGGTATCCAAACAAAGTATTACACGCCGGCCGTGCATGCTGCAGCGTTTGCGCTCCCTGCTTTTATCGCCGAATTATCACATTAAGGTTTGGCGGGTTTCCAATTTTCCACGTTTTTGTGGACTTGGTTGATTTCATCCGGCTTCAGCCGTTTTGCCAGTAAGCGGACATTGTGCCCGGCTCCCGGAAAGTTTTGTTTCGCGGCCAACAGGAACCATTGATAGGCTTCGGGAAATTTCTTTGTATCCAGGCTGCGTAAGATCAAAATACCGAGTTCGAATTGAGCGCCGGCCAAGCCCGATTGGGCGGCCTGGCGGCAAAGACCAAGCGCTTTTTTGTAGTTACGGTTGACGCCAAGCCCCTGGTGGTAAAGCCGGCATAACAGCAATTGCGCATTCGAATCATTTTGTTCAGCCGATTTCCCCAGCCAATGGGCGGCAACTTTGGGATCGTCGGGTACGCGCTGAGCACCGTCACCCGCACCGTAAAGTTTTAAAAATCCGAAATTGAACTGTGCCGGCGCGAACCCTTGTTTCGCCGCGCGTTCATACCATTTTGCGGCCTGCACTGGATTGGCTTTAACGCCGTGTCCGCTGGCATAAAGTGTGCCCAGATAATTTTGCGCCGGGGCATTATTTTTGTCGGCAAGGCTTTTCAGTTGTTTTGCAGCCAATTTGTGTTTGCCGTCCAAATAATTTTGCCAAGCTAATTTGACGCCGTCTTCAGCCTTGGTTTCGGTTGCTGACGCCGAATGGTGTCCGCCCGAAAGGGTTAATATGATTGCTGCTACGGCAATCATTTGTGAGATCAATCGGGATTGATTGTGCATCTGCATTCGGCACGCCTCCTGACCGTATTATGATCAAAAACGGCCAAACTGTCGAACGCGGCAAAATGGCAAATAGGCGCAATACGGGCGTGGCCGCGCTTAGCCGCCGAAACTTCTTACTAAGCTACCCGCGATCATGTACCAGCCGTCAACAAGGACGAAAAAGATGATCTTAAAAGGCAGGGCTATGATAATCGGTGGCAGCATCATCATGCCCATGGCCATGAGGACGGACGCCACCACCATATCGATGATAAGAAACGGTACGAAAACGAGGAATCCAATCTCGAAGGCGCGCCTCAATTCACTGATCATGAAAGCCGGCACCAAGACGCGAAGCGGCATCTGTTTCCTCGCCTCTTCATCAGGAACGCGGGCAATGCTGGTAAACAGCAGCAAGTCCTTTTCCCGCACATGACGCATCATGAACTCCCGGAACGGCGCAACGGATTTCTCGATCGCCTCGGTTTCTTCGATCTGCCCTTCGATTAACGGTCTCAATCCCGTGTCATAGGCTTTTTGAAATGTAGGCATCATGATGAACACGGTTAGAAACAGGGCGAGGCTGATCAATACTTGGTTCGGCGGCGTTTGCTGCGTGCCCATAGATTGACGCAAAAAGGATAAAACCACGACAATCCGGGTGAATGAGGTCACCATGATCAGCAGTGACGGGGCGATAGAAATGACCGTGACGATCAAAATGAGCTGAATGATGCGCGCGGTCGATGAGCCTGACCGGTCGCCAAGATCAATTGTCATCGCTTGGCCGGCGGCAGGATCGGGCAGGAACATCAATAAGGCGGCAAAAGCGGTGATCAAAATGCCCCAATACTTTTGCCGGGTTTTTCTTTGCCGCTCAGTCATGTTGTTTTTCCTGATGTGTTTTTTCTAAGGCATCGCTGAAACGGGCTTTGTTGATCCGTCCTTCGACGACGATGTCATTGGCAGCGCCCAGTAAGAGAAGGTGCTCGGTATCGTCACACTTCACGAGAACAAGCCTGTGTTTCGGGCTTAAGGTCAGGACTTCAGAAATGCTAAGACGCCGCTGGCCGCCGGATTTCGATCCGCCCGAATAGCCAAGGCCGAAACGCCGCGCTAAAGCCGCAATCAGGGCAATGAGTGCGAGGACGAAGAGGAGGGCGAAAAATATATATAGGTAGCCGCTGAAATCTAAATTCATTGAGTTTCTTCTATGGCTTTTATCTATGTCTTGTTTTCGGAATCTTTGTTGGCCGGATCGCTATAGGCTTCCAAGGCAAGTTTGCGTGTCCGTTCGGCAAGGTTTTTCTCCAGTTGCCGGTGCTGGTCGTTCAATTCGTGTTCAAGTGCATCTAGATCGTCGACGATGGCCGCAAGTCCGCGGCGGATATCGCGTGAATTTTTCGGCGGATCGGCGTGGATTGCCTGGCATAAGGTATCGATTTCGTTTTCGATCGACGTCAAGTCAATCTGTTCGCCCGCGGCCAGTAATTTGCGCGCGGCGACAATCATGTCTGAGACTGCCTCGATGCCTTGCTGCAATTCGTTGGCATTCATTTTCTGGTCAGTTGTCATGGCGATGGCTCTAATGACGGCGGTGTTTCGTTTTCGAACGGAAATGGTGTGCCATTTGCCCGGTAGACATAAACCAGAATTTCGGCGACGGCAGCGAACGCTTCGGTCGGGATTTCGCTGTCGATTTCGATGGCTGTTAAGAGTTCGGCGAGATCGGCGTCCTCGCGGACCTTCACACCTTGTGCGAAGGCGATCTGCAGAATTTGCTCGGCGATGCTGCCCCGCCCACCAGCGACGACGCGTGGCGCGTTGTCCTGATCCGGCTCATACTGAAGCGCGACCGCGACCGGCGTTTTCACCGGTGCCGTCTCATCATCTTCGCCGACAGTCACGGCGTTATCACGCGCCTTAAGACCCGGCTTCTTTGCATTTTCATCATGTTCTGACACAGGGGAGTCCCACGACACCCGTCTTCAACCACAGGGGCCACTGTGATCGAACAAGCTTAACAAATTCATAATTTGGCTTAGGCGAGACTGTGCATAACGCAGGCAAAAGCCCGGTTTTCCGCCAAATCAATGCTTTTGTGGAACTGCTTTGGCTGCGTTAACTGTTCAGGACTTCCGATAAGGCTTTTGCCTGTTGCGCTAAGTCGCTGGCGACCGCCAGGACTTCATTCGAAACCTCGCTCACCTGCGTGACGTTGGTGTTAACCTCGGTAATACTCGACGTCACTTTGGTAACCCCGTTGGATGCCTCCTGGACACTGCGGGCAATTTCTTGCGTTGCAGCGCTTTGCTCTTCGATGGCAGCTGCGATGGCCCCAGAGGACTCGTTAAACGAAGCAATTTTTTTGCCAATGTCTCCAATCGATTGAACGGCACCGTCAGTGGCATTTTGAATTTGCTCAACCTGTGACTTAATATCATTTGTTGCCGACTCTGTTTGATTGGCGAGACTTTTTACCTCAGAAGCCACGACAGCAAATCCTTTGCCGGCTTCACCGGCCCTGGCGGCTTCGATGGTTGCATTTAAAGCGAGCAGATTTGTTTGGCTGGAGATGTCATTAATAAGATTAACGACGGTCTCAATCTCTTTTGATACTTCGGATAGTCCATTGACCAATTCATTGGCCTTTTCCGATCCATCAACAGCTTCTCGAGCGAGTCCGGCAGAATGCGTGACTTGTTGATTAATTTCCTTGATCGAAGCATTCAGCTGTTCAACGGAAGCGGCAACAGTTTGGGTGTTAACGCCTGCTTCTTCAGCAGCGGCGGAAACCGACGTGGACCTTTCGCTAGCATGGCTTGCAGATTCACCCAAGGCATGCGCACTTGTATCAAGCTTCTGTGAGGCTTCTGTAATGGTGCCGACCATTTCACCGAATTTGGTCATTTTTATTTCAACACCATCAGCGGCGGCATTAATGGCGCGCGAGGCTTCTCCGTACGCGCCAAGCATGCCGTGTTCCGCAATGCGCCGGAAATACTGATTTTGCGCGATAAAGCCAAGACAGGCGGTTGACTCGCGTACATAAGCGTCCGACCTGTCGATCATTTCATTGATCTTAAGGCACAAGTCACGCTCGACGCCTTCTTCTTGAGGGATTTCTTTGATCCGGGATTCGAAATTCCCCTGGCAGATGTCATCCGCGACACGAAGGATCTCGTCAATCTTCTCGGGTCGGACCGCCGTACCACCTGTCACCTT
>CALINB010000282.1 GCA_938045325.1 uncultured Rhodospirillales bacterium
AAATTGTTCTGTGGATAATTGACCATGCGAACCAACAATTCGCCATCTCTCGCCAATGCTTCCGCCGCAAATCGTTGCGCGTCTTTCCAAGAAAACCGACCATCAACGGTGCAAATACCCTTGCGGCCCCATGCCCGAAACGCATTCTCGATGATGGCATTTCCTGGCGCATCGAATGAACCATCAGCGTTTTTCGCTTTTACTTGCGCCGAGATGCCCCGATCACCGACCACATTCGTTTTGATAAGCGATAAAAACCGCCGAGCATATTCATCATTTCTCGCAAGATCGCGGCATCGATACCGAATTTGCTGCAATGCGGCTTTGATCTCTGAATCCGCCGATCGGCTCGAGGCAATAAAATCCGAAAACAATCGCCCACTTTGCGCGGCTTTAAATGAGCGCCGTTTGACCGGCTTTGCATCTCTTTTTAGGAAATCAAAAACACCCATCTTTTAAAACCTCGCCTTGATCGTCGCGCCGGTCGATTTGCCTCGACGCACCCGCTCTTTTCGCTTTTCCATCGTCAATTCATTTCGATAATAATCTCGCCATTTCAAAAGATCATCGATCGACAATTTCACCAGAGAGCGGCCATTGATTGAATAATTCGAAACATCGGCATCGGCTCGATTCTGCAAAACCGACTCGATTTTATCAACCATGATTTCGGCATGGGTTCTCGGATCAACATTGTTGACATCAAGATCAACAATCGCCTCGAACGTGCCTCGATCGACCACCACCCGCTCGGAATCCGAGTTCCTAAGAATCTCGAGTTGCCAATGATAATAACCCGCGATGAATGCCGCCGAGGTTGCCGAATCCGCCGTGAATAAATAATCATCGCCGGATGCGGTGCCAATCAATGTGATTTCACTCGCACCGCCGCCGGTTATTCGCGCGATATATGTCGCGGTGTAGAGGTTGTTTGGATAATCGACACCGAGATCGGTTCTTTTCCATTGAATGAAATCACCAACAACAATTTCGAGCGGCTCGGTTGTTGGGGCATTTGCGGCATCGAATAAATTCGCCATTTATATCATCTCCAAGAGTTCACAAAGTTGCCGCTGCCTGGACGCCTCATCGGTCTTTGTGATGGCCGCGATACCTTTTCCGCGACCTCGGCTTTTATTTCTGGCTCATCATCCTCACTTTGTGCCGCCTTTGCGAAACGATTTGCCAAACTATTCAAGTTGAGATTCATGATCGCCAACGCCGCAATCGCATAAACGCGACAATCAAGAGCCTCATTTCGGGGTCGGGTTTGCACCCATTCCCGCCTCTTATAACCTTTTTTGAACCGAGTGACCATCTTTTCCGCTGTTAGCTGCAAAAAGTATTCATCACCCCGCCCCTCGGGAAAGTGACAATATCCTGGCCCTGGCTCTCGAATTTTCAATCTCGAATAAACCAATTCCTTGATCCCATCAACACCCACTGGAAACAGTCTAACAGATTGCCGATTGTTTTTCGAGGGTTTTCCTACCTGTGGCTTCCCCTCGCCCCCGACACCCTTGATCGCAAAGATTCTGCGCCCCTCTCGAGGCTTCACAAAAACATAAACCGCGTTTGTGTGATGGCCCCCCGAGTCAATACACGCGCACCGAATAGGCATCTCAACCCCTCGAGGATGATCCCACGTTTCCGACAAAACCGCATCGAGTTGGCCCCAAACTTGAGGCGATGATGGGTCGCCGTAAATTGTCCGGTAATCTAGCGACCAACTTTCCTGATCTCGGCCCCATCCAACAATTTCAATTTCAAGGCGATCATCTTGTGTATCAATTCCGGCGGTGATGAGAACGCATTCATCCGGCAAAAACTCTTTCTCGAATGAATCCTTGCCTGGAATATCATCCTCATCGATGCCATCGCCTTGTATCTCAAAGGTTTCGCCGAGATATGTATTCGTCCAAACCTTGAGCATTTCCGGCAATTTCTTCGCCTTCAAAAAATCTCGAACCGCATCCTCGAGCGAAATCCAAGGCGAATAAATTCCGGAAATTTGGAAACCGGCAATGCCGTGAAAATTTTGGCTCGCTTCCCAATATCCATTCCGAACGGCTTTGTTTTTCTCCGCATCCGACCAGAAAACCCCGCAACCATCGCAAACATATCCGGCGGTTTCCGGTCGATCTTTTTGCCATTGCACGTTTCGCCATTCCAAGATTTGAGCCTCATCGCAATGAGGGCATCGAGCAAAGAACCGCCGCTGATCGCTTTGCAAATATCTTTCCTCGATGATCGATGAGCCTTTATTGGTTGGCGTTGATACCATCAAAATCTTGCGGTTCCAAAATGTCGCGGATCGTTTGCGAGCCAATTCGATCGGATCGCCCTCGCTTCCGGATGATGCCGGAAATCGATCGGTTTCATCGAGCAACACAATTCGGATCGGCCTCGAGGCAAGTTGCGCCGGTGAGTTCGCGCCGATCATAGAAATCCGACCGCCTGGAAAGTTCTTTTGCAAGGTTGTATTTCCGGAATCCCTCGATCGAGGGTCTTTCACTTTCCCTTTGAGGCAAGGCGTATCGCGCAACATCGGCGCGAGCCGGTCTTTCGAAAAGGTTTCGGCCATGCCTTTGTGGCCGGTTGGCTGAACAACCAAGATCGGCGCGGGGTCGTTTGCAATGTGAAAGCCGATCACATTTAGCAAAACCTCGGTTTTCCCGAGTTGCGCTCCCGCTTGAACAACGATTTCATTCACCGATGGATCACTGGCCGCATCCATGATGCCCCGTAAATATTCGGTGCGCTCGGTGTACCATCGACCAGGTGCCGCCGATGCCTCAGACGATAGCCGCCTTTCGAGGTCGGCCCACTCGCTTACGCTTAGGCGCGGCGGTGGTTTTAGCGTTTGAATCGCTCCCCTCGCCACCTCTTTCATCGCTTCCACCATCATCGGGTGCGACATCGATTTTCGGATCATAGGTCAAAAGTTCCTCTAAACAATCACGAACCGATCGGTCGATGATGTCTTTGATCTCGCCGATTTCGGTTTGCTTCACTAACATCGGCGCAAGAATCGTCGGCATCGATAAAAGCCTCGATTTCATATTCGCCAAAACATCGGCCCAAACGTGTTGAACGTCTGAGGCCGAAACATATTCACGCCGAGCCTTTGCCAATTCCATCTCGGCCAACGCGGTTTCGATTTGCAATTTTCGAACCCTTGCGGTTTCGTAGCTAGGCGATGCCATGATATTCCTCAATTATATTGTTGATATATAATATCACCTCGACGCCCATATTTTGCAAGCATGTTGTTTTTAAGGAAATTAAAAGACATCGGCGAATGTCTTAAATTTTTTTAAATTCTATCCCTGATATTTTATCGGGGTCGCGCGTTACCCGCAAAACTGATCGGCTGGAAGTACCTTTTGGCACCCCTATACCCGAGGGCATCAGAATGAGGTTTTGAGAACTCTTTTCATCCTAGAGTTGAAGTTGCGTCGAAACGCTGCCGGAAACTCGGATCGGAACGAACTTTGCGCGTCCTCATAGAAATTGTAAGACTTCCGGATGGTTGCCGATGGCTCGAGTAGGTGCATAATAGCCAAAGGATAACGATCCTTGCCAACTCTCTTGGCAATCACATCCTGGCCGTTGATCTTGATCCGGAATGTTTTCTTATCCCCCCGTAGGGCATCCGGCCTCAATTTTTTTGGAATGCCCCTGCCCGTCCTTCTAGGCTCCACCGTGTCCTTGCCTGGTATGGCAATATTGGAACCCGATACCGGTCTTTTGGTTCCGCCCTTCGCGTGTCTTTGCATATACTCCTTGGACGTCCTATCAAAGATCACAATTTCTTTTCGACGCGCCACCCCTTTTTTTAAAATCACTCCGGATTGAGGTTGAGCCGGTGAACCAGTACCGAGCGAGGTTGTCACGTTCTTAAATTGTTTTTGGCGCGGATTGAATGCCTTGCCATATGTTTGCGTTCTCAATTTCTTTTGCGTTCTGAATCCGGTGTCGAGCAAAGAGTTTCGAACGATAAGAGGGAATTCTTTTTTCTCGATGTTATTCATCGATCGTTTGAATCTTTGCATATCCGCGAGAATTGAAACCTTCACACCCCCACCCCTCGATTTGAATATCTTTTCATTGAGCCATACCCCCACCCTATAAAAAAATGCCCCGAGGTTGTACCCGCAACCCCGAGGCAGTTGGACGCGCGAACGCGCCTGATCCAACAGGGAGTTTCCATGCCTTTGTATATCACACCTCATCGCTATTGCCAAAGGCTTCCTCTGCGGCCAGTGCGAAGTATCCCGCGCCATCGACGAATGAATCGAGTTTGGGTTGATGGCGGTTTCTCGATAGCTTCACAAGAACCATGATCTCCGCCGCTTGATATGGTTCGATCTTGATGCCGAGATAACCCGAGAGCATCACCGCCATCGCTTTGAATGTGTCATCGCCGTATTGATCCCGACGATCGCCATTGATGAGTTTTCCGGCTTCCTCGAGAACCTCATCTCGCCTTTGATTTGTCATTTTATTTTTCGTCCTTTTTGCCTGAGTTGTCCTAATGTCCTATGCCTATAGGCATTTAGGACATTTAGGACATCCACTCCGCGTTGTCCTAAGTAATGTCCTAAATGTCCTAAACGTCCTAAACGCACCTTGTAAACCTTTGATTTCATTACATTCACCATTTAGGACACTTTAGGACATCACCCCATTTTTCCCTCTTTTTTGGGAATCCACAAAAAACCACCGTTTAGGACAATTTCGCCGCCTTTTTCGAGGCTTGAAATTGCCTGATCAAAACTCTTTTTCGGTCGATCGGCGGTTGATTTTCCGCTGAACATTTCCAAAACTTTTTCATACTCGATGGCCCAATAAGTTCCGGAATCCGGAAACCCCGTTCCGCCAGGATTGCCACCGCCAACCTTGTCCGATCTCAGTTGATTAAAACATTCGATGATTTTCTTTTGGTTGCCGCCGAGCGGCTTTTTGTTTGATGCCTCTTTCACATCCTCATCATCGGCGATCTTGATGATTGCGGTTGTCACCGGATCGCCATCCTCATCCTTGCCGAGTTCCTCAACCTCGAGGGTGAACCCCACTGGCGGCTTTGGCTCCATGTCGCGTTGTTTGGTTGTCCTGGCGAGTCTGAGGCCGGTGTCAGTCACCTCGAGTTCAATCTCGGTGTCGGTGGCCGCTCTGAGGCTTGAATGGCCTCTGGCCCCCGCTGCCGTGTCTTTGCCGGAATGGTGAACTACCATGATGTGAGCGCCGGTTAAATCGCGCAATGTGTCGAGGTTGCCGATGAACCTGGTCATATCCTCTGGCCCGTTTTCATTGCCACCGGCCATTGCCCTCGAGAGCGTATCGACGCAAATCATTTCGATCTCGCCATATTGCTCGGTTATTTCTTTGATGAGTTCAGAGAGCGCCGGTAAATCAACCTCGGCTCGCAATAGATCGATCGGTGATGGTCGAACGATCAATGGCGCATCGGTGATCCCTCGATCGTTTCTGAGCGCGTAAACGCGGTTTCTAAACGCGGTGCCGCCCTCGGTGGCGAGGTATAACACCGGCCCACCTCGAACGCGGCAATCATTCCATTCGACGTTTGCAGCGATCGAGAATGCCATATCGAGGCAAAAAAATGATTTGCCCACATTGCTCGGCCCATAGACCACCGACATTTGAGATTTACCGAGCCAACCCTTGATCAAGTAATTTGATTTCAAAACTGGCTCGGCATCTGCTAAAGTAAACACGCGATGCAATCTAAATTGGTCAGTCCTCCCATTGATCACGATTGCCCCGCTCCCCTCGCCGGTGTGTTTCGATACCTTTTCCTCCGGCGAGGGTTGATTGAGCGGTTCGCCTTCCCATGCCCCGAGAATCGGTTTTAAGACTTGAGCGGCGGTTGGATTGGTTGGATTTATCTCCGCGCCGTATTGCCTCACCGCCGCTGTGAAATCTCCGGTGTGTTCATAATGAGCGAAAAGATCGAACGCATCACCGGCGCAATAACCATCTTTTTCTCGCCCGAGGCCATTTGCCGCATCGGATGCCGAGAGGGAAACCCAATATTCGCCGAATGATTTTGTGGCGTATGATCCGCTTGATTGATATTTCGATCGAAATGAATCGGTGGCACCAAGCCGATCATATCCATATTGGATCAACAAATCTTCGATGGCGTGACGCTCATTAAACGCATCAACCACACTTTGCTCATCATTATCGCCGAAACGCTCTCTCCGCGCCTCTGTGCGCCTCTGAGCGGCTTTGAGCGCCATTGCTTGTGCCTCGATGTCGGCGGCTTGGTTTTGATATTCGCGTTCGCTGATTTTTGAACCCTCGAGTTTAAACACCGATCGGCGAATGATTTCATATTCGTAAAAGTGAGGGATTGCCGCCGCGTTGCGTTTGTCCATCGGCACATTCGGCAAATAGATCGGTTGGCCTGGTCGAGTGAGAGCGCGATCGCATTCGATGCCTTGCTCGGCCAATAGATCAAATAAGGCTTTTTGATGGTTGGCATATTGAGCGCCGGAAATCGGTTTGTTGACCGGCAACAGAAAACGCCACTTTTTGTTTTCCTCGCTTGATCCGGATGTTGAATAAATGATCATCGAGCATTGGCCGCAAACGGTTTCGATGGCCTCGATCACTTGGCGTTTGTTTGGGTTGCCGGTGTCGATGTCTCCGGCAAGTGTGAGGAATTGACCGTTTTCGCGCTGTTGATCATGCGATCGAGCCTCGGGGTGATTGTGCGTTGAGAAAATCGCCCATTGCGCTTTTTCTTTTGGTTTGCTCGATGGCGTTTCTGCCATTTTAACCACATCGAGGAATGTGATTTCCCGATAATTCTCGGCGGTGCCGGTCTTTGTATCATAGGCACCGAAACCGGTGATGAATGTTTTGCTCATTTTGGAATCCTGTTTTTCGCCCATCTTTGCCGCTTGACACCACCAAAATCAAGCCCCAATATAGGCGAGCGATATATTTTCTATATATTGTGGTTGAATATGAAAGGAATACAAATGTTAGTAGCAGAAACATCCGGTGAATATGAATTGGCCCCCGTTGGGGTTTATCGAGCCGTTTGCACCCGTCTTTTGAATATGGGTTTGCAAGAAACGAATTATGGTGTGAAGCATCAAATTCACCTCGCCTTTGAGATTGATGAGAATATGGCGGATGATCGCCCGTTTCTTATGATGCAAAATTACACCGTGTCTTTAAACACCAAAGCGAGGCTCCGGAAAGACCTCGAGGCATGGCGTGGCCGCGCATTTACCGGCGAGGAATTGCAAGGCTTCGATTTGAAAACCGTTCTTGGAAAGCCGTTGCAAATTTCGGTGGTTCATTCAGAGGATGGCAAATATGCCAACATTGGCGCGATGATGCCGCTCGGTCGAGGTCAACAGGCTTTGGCCCCTGCCGGTGAGTTGCTTTATATAAACTCGCTCCCCGAGGACAATAATTCTTTCGAGTTGCTTTCCGAGCGGATGAAAGAGCGGATCGAAACCGGATTAAAACGGTTTACTGATTCAATGGCTCCGATGTCGGTGCATCCTGATCCGATGCCATCGGCCAAGAGTTTCCAGGCACCGCCACCACCACCCCCGCCATCTAATGATATAGATGATGAAATACCTTTTTGATGGCTAGTTTCTGGACAATCTTGGTTTTGATTTATGGCAATTCGGATGATGAATTGTTTGAATCGAAAATCATCTTTCCATCGCTCGAGGCTTGCCGAGCCTCGGTCGAGTGGATTTATGAACCCATTTATGAAAATTATTCGGACACTCGGGCAACCTGTTATGAAACCGACAAGATTTCATCATTCGTTCGCCCGAAACCGAAACCATAATTTTTGACCGGCTTTCGGCGGGTTGAGCCGGTCAAAAACGGTCGAGGCTTTCGAGCCTCGGCCAAATGAATAAGGATTGAATAATGATAAAATCACATAATACCGACCAAACCGAAATCATTCTCAACATAATGGAATTATGTGGCATCGATCGTTTTGATGCCGATGTCACTTTTGGGAATGGGATGTTTTACAAAAACATAAATGAACCGGCTTTGAAATTCGACATCGACCCCCAACGTCAAGATGTTGTGAAAGCCTCGAGTGATCACTTGCCTTTGGATGATGCCTCGATCTTTTCGATGGTTTTTGATCCGCCATTTTTAACCTATGTGAAAGCTGCCCGAGATCACAATTCGATCATGGCAAAAAGATTCGGCGGCTATTGGCGATATGATGAGTTGCAAGATCATTACACCAAAACGATCGTCGAGGCTTATCGTGTTTTAAGAAAACGCGGAATTATGGTCATTAAATGCCAAGATATAATTCACAACCATCGGCATCATCCCACCCACATCAACATCACGCAATGGATGGATGGAATGTTTAGGTTGAAAGATTTGTTCGTTTTATCGGCAAAGAATAGAATGCC
>CALINB010000283.1 GCA_938045325.1 uncultured Rhodospirillales bacterium
TTGGCGCGTATTGAAACCCCCGATCAACATTTAATGGGCGCCACGGTTCCCGGCCTGCCTTTCCATATTTTGGGGCAAAACAAAAATATCGCTTGGGGGCTAACGACGACGTCGGGCGATACCACCGATTTGTTCATTGAAAAATATGACCCAAAAGATGAAAGCCGGTACCTCACCCCGAGCGGGTCCGAACCATTTACCGTGCGAACGGAAAACATCAACGTTAAAGGAACCGATCCGCTTTCGATCACCGTTCGGGAAACGCGCCATGGCCCCGTTATTTCAGACCGGTTATTTGGTGCTCAACATAAATCCGCTTCCATCCTCGCCCTGAAAGCAGCATTTCTGAATCCCAACGATTTGACACCGTCGGCAATTTATAATCTGAACAAAGCAAAGAATTGGACATCGTTTTTGGGAGCACTTGAAAACTTTCATGCGCCCCAACAGAATTTTATGTACGCCGATATCACGGGCAATATTGGCATGATCGCCGCCGGTCGCATGCCGGTCCGACGTCATGGCCAAGGTTGGATACCCCAAGCCGGCTGGCGCGGTGAATTCGATTGGAAAAAATACATCCCCTACTCGGACTTGCCGAAAGTATTGAATCCGCCTTCAGGCATAATCGTGAATGCGAACAACCGGGTTATCGATAAAAAATATCCCTACGATTTTTCAGATGATTTTGCTCCGGGATACCGGGCCAAACGGATCACTCAAATGCTCAAACAGTTAAAACCACATACTTTAGAGGTGAGCACCAAAATTCAGCTGGATGAAGTATCTGTCATGGCGCAGGAAATATTGCCGCTGATGCTGGCTAAGCTCACACCGGGTTTAATTTCCAATTCTGCAAAACAAGCTTTGATAAAACTTAAAGCTTGGCATGGGGGTATGCATGCTGATCGTGCGGAACCACTGATATTTAATGCTTGGCTACGGGAACTGATCCGTGCCTTAGCCGAAGATGAACTCGGTGAAAACTCTAAAGGGTATTGGTATGTCAGACCTCATTTTATCCGGCTGGCATTAACTGAAAAAAATGAATGGTGCGATAACGTACTGTCGAAAGAGAAAATTGAATCTTGTAATGAAATCGTTACGCAAGCGTTCGATCAATCAGTCGCGTCGCTGATAAATAAATTCGGCGACTCCATAAAAACGTGGCGCTGGGGGAAAGTTCATCACATTAAATTTCAGCACCTGATCTTGAGTAAAATTCCCCTTATCCGGTCTTTCTTCAACATAACGGTCGAAACAGGTGGCGGGCAGTACACACCGAATAAAGGCGCTTATCGTTACCGGGATAATGACCGTTTGTTCGAAAATCGTCATGGCGCGGGTTATCGCGGCGTTTATGATCTATCCGATTCGGCAAAATCGACGTTCATGATCGCAACCGGCCAGTCCGGCCATCCATTATCATCGAATTACGACCACTTCATTGAGATGTGGAAGCAAGGAAAGTCGGTTTTTTTAGATATACCGAGAATAATTATGAAGAAGTCCCAGCAAGGCACGATCCGGTTTACACCATAAACAGCTTTCCATTAACTATAAATATCATTATATATCAGATGTTTACAGGCTACTCGGGCGGAACGCCGATGTAAAAGATGGTTTGAATGCCTTTTTCTCATGCGCTCAAGCGTTTAATTTAAGGCGCGCTATCAAGAAAAAATCGTTTGGCGTTGGAATCGAGTGATTTATGGTAGCGCCGGTGTGCGATTAGTCGCTTGGGGACCAACCAATAACGTAATCGGAATTAGTCAACAGAATGTTTTTCATCATTGGTGCCATTGCCGATGCCTTCCCGGCCCTCGGTATTGTCGCCGCCGTGCTTGGTGTTATTAACACCATGGGCTCGATCACCGAGCCGCCGGAAGTCTTAGGTGTTCTGATCGGCGGCGCCTTGGTCGGAACATTCTTCGGTATTCTTGTTTCTTACGGTTTTATGGCGCCGATCGCGAATTTCGTGAATAAAACGTTCGAACAAGACGGTCATTATCTTGGCTGCATTAAAGCTGGGCTTGTCGCGCATATTCAAGTTTACGCGCCGCAAGTCTCGATTGAATTCGCGCGTAAAACCCTGACCTCGAGTGTTCGACCAACATTTACCGAAGTCGAAGACATGATTCAGAACCTTGATTAAGGTTTGGAGCCCGATCAGCCATGGCTGACGAACAACCGATTATCATCAAAAAGGTCAACAAGGGGCATGGCGGTCACCACGGCGGCGCCTGGAAAGTTGCTTATGCCGACTTCGTAACGGCGATGATGGCCTTCTTTCTTTTACTTTGGCTGTTGAATTCCGTGACGCAAGAACAGCTCGAGGGTGTTTCAAATTACTTCACGCCGACGACGGCATCGAAATCGACCAGCGGCAGCGATGGTGCGTTGGGCGGTAAGGTTCTGTCTGAAGAAGGTGCTTTAACAGCGCAGACATCAAAGGTAACGGCGAAGCTCGATTTGCCGCCGCCTAAGGTTCAGTCCAAAGAGACGAAGGCTGATCCGGGGGAATCCAATCCCAAAAAAGAAGCCCTAAAAAAACAAGAAGAGAGGCAATTCGAAGAGGCCAAGGAAAAACTTGAAAAGGCAATGCAGGATAATCCTGCTTTTAAACGCCTTGCGGAAAGCTTGATGATTGATAACACGCCCGAAGGTTTGCGTATTCAGATCGTCGATCAAGATGGCTTGGCGATGTTCTCAAGCGGCAGTTCAAAAATGTTTTTGCACACCAAAAAGATTCTGGAACTGATCACCAAGGTCATTGCAACGCAACCCCAAGACC
>CALINB010000284.1 GCA_938045325.1 uncultured Rhodospirillales bacterium
GGGGCATGGCGCGGCTTGATTAACTCTTTTAATGCCGCAACGCAGGCCAGCTAGCGGGCATTAAAAAAGCCCCGCCGGTAACGTACCAGCGGGGCGGGTTGTCGGCTTGTGTGAGGCTTATCCGGCCATGTATGAAATCACGACGATAAAGCCCATTATGATATAGACAATCAGCGAACCGATCAGGATATCACGGCAAGCCCTGATTAACAGGCCAGCCATTTAAACATCCAACGATACGGTTGCACCGGCTAAGACTTCCCGAACTTGGCTTTCGATTGCTTCGCGGCTTTCGTCGCTAGTCATTTCTTCACCAAGGCGTTCGGCAAGCCGTTCGTCGATCATGGTTTCAATTTCGGACTGGTGTTCGTAAATATCAAAACAATCGGTGACAGTTTCAACAATCCGATCGTCAACCATTTTATCGGCCACGCTTTCGGCAAGGGCTTCGACACTATCCCCAATAACGCCCATGATCGCCTTGTTGAACTGATCCAACTGATCCGCCTTAAATGCGTCGCGCCGGTTGGCGTGTTCTAATTGCTGGCGCAATTCGGCAATTTCGGCATCGCGTGGATCAATAATTGCGTCGGCTTCAAAATTTAAATTTTCCATTTTTTACTATTCCCGTAGTTTAAACAGGGGCGGCCACCACGGCCACCCGACGCCCCTTTGTCTCATATTATCCCATATGATGCAAGCCCCAACAAAAAGCCCCGCTTTTTAGGGCGGGGCAATGGGGCAATGCGGGGCGGGTTATTCTTTCCCGATATCGCCAGCAATATGATGGCGCAATACTGAGCGGGGCGGCAATGTTTTTGCAAAAGCCCGCAACCGTTGCGCGTCGGTCAACCCGTCGTCGTCGGCATTGCTGGTGGCGTTCCAATGCAAGGCAACATTGCCGCCGTCGGCATAACAGCCGCCAGCCGCGTCCGGATCACCGGCTTTTTTCTTTCCGACGCCATGCGCGGTAAACATTACGAAAAAATCACGATCCAAACGGGCGCAAAGCGGGGCTTTATCCCCGCCGCAATTAACGCAACCGACGCCCGCCAAATATTCAGCGGGGCAACGAACGCCGCGAACGCCGTCAATATTTGTGTTTTTTGCGTTCCCGTTCTTTTTCCAAAAATCGACGGGGACAACCGCCACCGCCGGTATGCCGGTCTCAACACAAGAAACAGCCGCGCTTAAATTTGGCGCGCTGTAATTTATGACGGTTTTTTGCGGGTGTAATTTATGCGCCCAGTAAAGCGGGCTAAAATGGGAATAGGTCAGGGCGTGGCCGCTGCGCGGCTTGCTATCAAGAACGGCGTCGAGATATTCGGCATCAACCGCCGACGGGGCGCAACCGCGCCCGCTGGCGTTCAATTCGCATTTGGCGGGGCAAGTATCATATTTATTGGCCTTGCCCGCCCGATATGTCACGGCGCAACCGGCTGTTTTATTCGCTTGTGAAAGCTTTACAGTTTTTAACATTGTTTTAAATCCCGTTAAAATTTCTAATAGTTCTTATTATCCCATTTTGTCCTATATGTAAACCCCAACAAAAAACCCCGCCGATCAGGGCGGGGCTTGTTGGTTTTTATGCTGGCCGGTTATGCGGCAATGGCGGCAACCCGTTGCCAATCGGCGGGTTTCATATTGAGCAATTGCCCGCCCCGTTGCTGCCACAAATCGACGTCGTCGGTGTCGGCTTTATGGCTAACGGCTGTTACCGCGTTAATGAGGGTTGCCCGTGACAATGGGCGGCCTTGCTCATAACCGGCTTGGCCGATAGTGTCGAGCAATCCATCTAATACGCTGGACGTTTCTTTTTTGGTTAATTGCATCACCTTGCCAAGCCCGCCGACAACGGCGGTTTTGTCGATTGCGAAACCGTCGATCACGTCGGCGGCGGCGGCTTTCATTTGCTCAATAACCTGATCGAATGCATCACGGCTGGAATAAACCCCGACAAGATCGCGAATTTTTAATTCAAGCGCGTGATTATCAGCGTCCTTGGCCTGATCAGATAACAAGCCCCAGTCGTCGGTATCACGCGCCGACGTGATATGTGACGAACGGGTTTTGTTTTGGGTTTGCATACCGTTTAAACAAGCTAACGTCCAAGCGATTTGATAGACGCTGACTGATCCCGCGCCAACTTCGCTATTCTGCAAGCCAATGCCATTTGCCATTAGATCATTAAGGGCGGCACCGGTGCCAGTCTGGACAAGAGATTTAAGGCGCAAATATAACCGCTTGTCGGTGACGTCGGCATTTACAACTTGAAACGCGGCGGGGTTGTCCATCAATTGAGGTAATGCGGCTTCGAGCAAATTGACATTGTCGAACGTCTTAAACTTGTCCGAAACAAAAGCCCGAACCATTCCGCCGGTGTTGCCGCCGTTTTCCTCAAAACCGGTATCATCAGACGGGGCAACTCTAACCCGTGTTCTGAGCATACGGGTGTCGCTGCTATCACGCCAAATCGCATTCAAAAGCCCGTCGAACTCGGCGGGATATCTGGCCTGCAACCGGCGAGCCGTGCGGGTTTCGATATCGGCATGGCTGGCAATTTGCCCGAACGATACGTCGTTAATGTCAAAAAACTGGGTTGGAACCCCGCCGGATTGCTCGACAACGATTTGCGGCTTTCCCGTGTCGGTGGTGGTTTTTTGCAAATCTTTAAGCGGTGCCAAATAATCAGCGTTCCGGCTGGCCTGATCCTGTACCTTAACCAAGAGATTAGCGAGAGAATTTTTGTTATTTTCAATAGTGTTTGTCATTGTTTTACATCCCGTAAAAGTTAAAAAAACCAGCAACATTGCTGCTGCTGGGGATTGTTGTCTCATAAAAGCCCATACTAGTCAAGCTTGAATTTTTATAAATTTCTATCGGCGTCGGCGTCTCACATATCGCGTTCGCTTTTGGGTGTGCTTTTCCCAGTCTTTACCGTAAAGCAAACGGCCAATAATACTGAATATAAACATTAAGCTTTTTCTCCCGTTTTAGTTTTCGATAGTGTCGTCGAGATACTCGCCACAGCCAACACTTTCCCATAACTCTTGATCGGTCATAGATGACAACCGGTTATCAAATGCGGCGCGAACATCATCAGGGGTTAAATCCGCCCCGTTTTCGTCGTCGTGATCTACCGAAAAAGAGACGCTCAAAACGCTGTTATATTTTTTCATGCCGCCACCTCTTTTATGATATCTGACGCGGTTTTATCATCACGACGGCGCATTTCCCAAACCATATGCTCAACATTAGACAACGCCCCGCATATTTCGGGCAAATCGTTTTGGTAGGCCAGATCATACAAGGCCACCAGATCAATATGGATTTTTCTTTTAACGTCGATCATCTATTGATCCTTCCCATAACGACTAGGGGTTGCTTTTAAATCACAATTGAAACAACGCGGCTCACCAGTGACAAGATCAGGTTCGTATTCGTTTTCACC
>CALINB010000285.1 GCA_938045325.1 uncultured Rhodospirillales bacterium
CAACTGAGCTACGCCCCCATCTCAAAATTTCCCAGCCCTAAACGGTTTGGGCTTGGGTTCATGTACCCCTCCCCCAGAGGGGTGTCAAGCAACGTCACGGCTCCCGGATGACTGGGAAATTCAAGGGTTTCAAAGGATTGAACGCCTCTTGATCTGTCAGGTTTGAGCGAATCGAGGATAGGTGCCAATAATCGGCGGAATTCCTTACTCAGCGGCACCCTTGAGAGCCGTTTGCGGCACAGTAAACCTGACAGGTTTTTCGAGCGCCAGGGATTCGAGTTTTTCCTCATCGACCTCAGGATAATACCCGGCGGGGATAATCATTTCTCCATGCTCGAATCGCAACCCTTCCTTGAAGATCTCATCATTGAGCTTGAGGAAGCCGTTATATTCTCCGGCATTGTCGATACAATCCTTGGCGACCGCCGCTTCCATCCAGTTGCCGATTTCCATGCCGGTACCGTCACCGAGGATGGCCTGCATACCGAGTTCCTTACACCGCTCAATCCCCTGCTTGAGTAATGTCAGGCTGCCGCTGCGTTTGAGCTTCACTTTGCACATGCCGACACCGTCGATCGTGCCCGCGCGTTCGACTTCATTCAGCGTCGAGATCGATTCATCGAGCATTAACGGCACCGTGGAAACCTTGGCGACGGCGGCGTTGTCGTCCCACGCATCCGCCGCACAGGGTTGCTCAAAATGCATTATGCTATCGGGATCTAGGTTCGATGCGAATTCGCAGCCTTGCTCGCGGGTGTAGCCACGGTTTGCGTCCAGCCTTAATTCAGCACGGCCTTTATTCGCCTTTTGAATGGCGGCCATGTATTCGAGATCAATTTCTACCGTGTCACTCGGCTTACCGACTTTAATTTTTAAAGTTTTGTATCCATCTTTGAGGTGCTGTTCGACTTCATTTTCGATGTCGTCGCCAAGGCGCGAATTAAACGGTGTTAGCAACGGCAGACGCGTTTCTTCGTTGAAATGCAAAATTGGATGATCTTCCATCATCTCAATCGCCGGCACGATGGCCGAAATCGCCATTTTGCTCTCGAGCAACTGCTCCAACAGCATTTTTTTGGCGTCTTCACTATCCATGCCGGCGATTTTTTCCGCCGCATCAAGAGAAAATTGATAGCCGCTTTCCGGGGTTTCCTTACTTGCCCCCGGTGAAATGTTCGATTCACCCCAGCCGATCCGGCCATCGGCCCCGCGCACCTCGACGATCACCGGATCAAACGTGGTGTACGTTTTATAAGCCACCGCATAAGGCGTATGCAGCGCCATGCTGATCTTATGAATTGTGACTTCCTGGATTTTCATCGTTGCGCTCCCTCGGTTAATGCACCCAAACCCTAGCAACCCCGCCAAAACGGGTCAACGCGCCATCGCATCATATTGTTCTTCAAGCGCACGGACCTTGTCCCACTCGACGACCTTTTCCAAATCTTCGAACGTGGAAAGTTGATCCATCACACCGCCGAGACTCCCTGTATTGTATACTTCTTCTAATACGGCGCCGCAGGCTTTCATGGCGGCAAACATCAAGGCCGTTGGATAAATTACCAACTTGTGGCCGCAATCGGCGAGTTCCTTGATATCCATATCCGGAGATCGACCACTTGAATCGCGATGAAACATCAACGGTATATTAAAACGCCCTTTGAGACTTTGAATTTGCTCGACCGTTAACGGCGGCACGATAAAAAGCATATCCGCTCCCGCCTCTTCAAACGCATGGCATCGGTCCATGGCTTCATCGAACGTGTCGATGTGGGCCGCGTCGGTCCGTGCGATAACGAGAAAGTCCGGATCGGTCCGCGCGTCCAACGCGGATTTCACTTTACTCAGCATTTCTTCCAAACTGATAAGTGCCTTGCCTGCCAATAATCCGCAACGCTTCGGTGATTGCTGGTCTTCGATATGCACACCGGCGACACCGGCGCGCTCGAATGCCCTGACCGCCCGGCGCACGTTCAACGCGTTGCCGTAACCATTGTCCGCATCTGCCACGAGAGGGAGCCCCGTCGCGGCCACGATGCCGGCCGCGTGATCGACCATTTCATCCATCGTGGTAATGCCGACGTCGGGACTTCCCAGAACCACCGCTGTGGTTGCCGTGCCACCCATATAAAGCACATCAAACCCCTGCCGGGCAGCGATCTGCCCCGTTAACGCATCAAACACGCCGGGGGCAGTTATGATGTCATTCTGTTTAAGAAGTTTTCGAAGCCGTGTTGTCGTTCTTTCAACCATGGTATTTCCAACGATTTGTTAATGATCAATTGTTAGCATCATTCACGAGACACTCCCTCACGGCAAGGCGCTAAATGCTGAAACTCTGCAATCTTGAAGAAATTCCGGACGGTGAAGCTCGCGGCTTTTGCGTCGAAGGCCCTCAGCTCGCTCAACGGCTTATTGTCATTCGTCAAGGCCAGGAAGTATTGGGTTATGTCGATTATTGCCCGCATACGGGATCACGGCTCGACCCAGGCCGAAATAGATTTTTAGATGACGCCGGCATATTCATCTGCTGCGCCATCCATGGTGCTTTATTT
>CALINB010000286.1 GCA_938045325.1 uncultured Rhodospirillales bacterium
GAGATCATCATCCTCTTCAACGTTCGCATCGAGCTGGAGAGCATCAGCATTTTGCTCTTCTTCTTCTTCCTCGTCTTCGAAATCAGGCAAGTCACCATTTTCTTCTTTCTTTTGGACTTCATCGGTCTTCCCTTCTGCGACATTCTCTGTTGACATTTTTTCCTCCTCTTCAGCCGGCGCATCTTCAGATGCTGCATCCTCAGCTGGGGCATCCGCTGCGGCGGCTTCTTCCGCAGCAGCCGCTTCCGCCTTCGCCTTTTCCTCTTCGGCTTTGGCTTCCATGCGTTCGAGCGTTTTCTTGCGCGGCTTGTCTTGTTTGGTTTGATCGTAAATGGCCGGCTTCTCGACCAAGCCGTGCTCACTCAGAAAACGAGCGACCCGATTGGTTGGTTTCGCACCAACGCCGAGCCAATACTTGATCCGTTCTTCATTGAACTTGAGCCGGTCGTCGTGATCTTTCGGCACCATCGGATTAAACGTGCCGACACGTTCGACATAGCGGCCGTCACGCGGCATGCGTGAATCCGCGATGACAATTCGATAGAACGGGCGTTTTTTCGCACCGCCCCGGGATAGTCTGATTTTTACGGACATCTGTTTTTCTTTTCTCCTCAGTTTAAAAAGTAATTCATTTCAATATTCGTACGTTTCGTTTAGCGGCCGCCGTTTAACGGCCACTGTTTAGCGACCAATGGGCGGCATCATGCCGGGCGGCAACCCGCCTGGCCCGACTCCGCCAAGCCCACCCATCAAACCTTTCATGCCTTTTTTGCCCATCTTCTTCATCATCGCGCTCATTTGCTTGTGTTGTTTGAGCACTTTGTTGACTTCCTGCACGGACGTGCCGGAACCGGACGCGATTCTTTTTCTTCGGGAAGCCTTAATGATGTTGGCGTTTTGCCGTTCTTTCGGCGTCATGGATAAAATAATCGCTTCTTGGCGCTTGATCAGGGAATCGTCGATGCCCTGATTGGCGATTTGATTTTTAATTTTTGCAACACCGGGCAGCATTGCCATCAGGCCTTCCATATCGCCCATCTTGCGGATTTGCTTGAGCTGCTCGGCCATGTCTTCCAGCGTGAATTGGCCCTTGAGCATTTTCTTTGCGAGCTTATCGGCTTCTTCTTTGTCGACGACTTCGGATGCTTTTTCGACCAAGCCAACCACATCGCCCATACCGAAAATGCGCCCCGCCAGTCGTTCGGCATTAAAGGCCTCGAGATCTTCGACTTTTTCACCGACGCCGAGATACTTAATCGGACAGCCCGTGACCGCACGCATGGAAAGGGCGGCACCGCCCCGTGAGTCGCCATCGACCCGCGTGAGAACAATCCCGGTGACGCCGGTTTTTTCTTGAAACGCCGCAGCCGTGTTCACGGCGTCCTGACCGGTCAGCGCATCGGCAACGAGCAAGACTTCGGTCGGCTGTACCGCGTCGCGCACAGCGGCAACTTCGGCCATCATCTCTTCATCGAGCGTTACCCGGCCCGCGGTATCGAGCAAAACCACATCGAAACCTTCCTTGCGGCCCGTGTCCATCGCCCGTTGTGCAATCGCGACGGGCAATTCGCCCATGACCGGGGTAAGCGTTTGGATTTCGGTTTGCTCGCCGAGGACTTTTAATTGCTGTTGCGCCGCCGGGCGGTAAATGTCGAGCGACGCCATCAATGTTTTTTTCTTTTCGCGGATCGTGAGATGACGGCCCAGCTTCGCCGTTGTGGTGGTTTTACCCGAGCCCTGCAGGCCGACCATCAACACCGCCGCGGGCGGATTGTCGGCGAGATTGATCGCTTCGTTTTCCGGACCTAAAACCTCGACCAAATGATCGTGAACGATTTTGATCACCATCTGGCCTGGGGTCACACTGCGCAGCACTTCCTGACCGACGGCTTCTTTTTTAACCGCGTCGATGAAATCCTTAACCACCGGCAACGCGACGTCGGCCTCAAGAAGTGCGATCCGCACTTCGCGCATGGCTGCTTCGACGTCGGACTCTTTTAAAGACCCGCGCTTGGTCAGTCCGTCGAAAATGCCGCTTAAGCGATCCGATAAGCCGTCAAACATTGATCCGTCTCAACTCCGTGCCCGTCTCCGGGCAACAAAAATTGCCAGTGCGCGAAACTCGCGGACTGGCGGAGCCCCTTCCGTGGAGCCCTTGTTTAGGGGGCGCAATCTAGGGATCCGGGCCGTTCCCGTCAAGCGTTTGAATCGCCGGAACCCGCAAAAAACCAGCCGGACGCGGCCAGATAAACATAATTTAGAATAATTCTAAATTAATAAGGCCGCAACAAGGAGCGAACCAATGAATGAGATGAAATGCCCGGTCATGCACGGCGGTAATACCGCCGCCAGCACATCGAAGTCGGATTGGTGGCCGGCGGATTGGGGTCACTACGGCGGCTTGATGGTTCGCATGTCCTGGCACGCTGCGGGCTCGTATCGAATTTCTGATGGCCGTGGCGGCGGCGGTACCGGCAATCAGCGCTTCGCCCCGTTGAACTCGTGGCCGGACAATGCCAGCCTTGATAAGGCTCGGCGTTTGTTGTGGCCGATCAAAAAGAAATACGGCAACAAGATCAGCTGGGCCGATTTGATCATCCTGGCCGGCACCATTGCGTATGAATCCATGGGTTTAAAAACTTTCGGGTTTGCATTTGGCCGGGAAGATATCTGGCACCCCGAAAAAGACACCTATTGGGGTGCGGAAAAAGAGTGGCTCGGCAAAGACCGCTATGCAAAAGCCGGCGATGAAACCTCGCTCGAAAACCCATTGGCCGCCGTACAGATGGGCCTGATTTACGTCAACCCGGAAGGCGTCGACGGCAAACCCGATCCTTTGAAGACGGCAGAGGCCGTTCGCGAAACCTTTGCGCGCATGGCCATGGACGATGAGGAAACCGTCGCCTTAACCGCGGGTGGTCACACCGTCGGTAAAGCGCATGGCAATGGCGATGCCAGCAAGTTGGGCCCGGAGCCGGAAGGAGCCGATGTCGAAGAACAAGGTTTCGGCTGGCGTAATCCGAATGGTTCGGGTGTCGGCCGCGAGGCCGTCACCAGCGGCATCGAAGGCGCCTGGACGACCCATCCGACCGTGTTCGACGACGGCTATTTTGATCTCTTGTTTAAATACGACTGGGAACTGAAAAAGAGTCCGGCGGGCGCGAACCAGTGGGAACCCGTCGATATCGCCGAAGAAGACATGCCGGTGGACGTCGAAGATCCTTCGATCAAGTGCAAGCCGATCATGACCGACGCCGACATGGCGATGAAGATGGATCCGATTTACCGCGAAATCTCCTTGCGGTTCCAAAAAGATCCGGATGCGTTTCGCAATGCCTTTGCGCGCGCCTGGTTCAAACTGACCCACCGCGACATGGGACCGAAAACGCGTTACGTCGGCCCCGACGTGCCGCAAGAGGATTTAATCTGGCAGGATCCGATCCCCGAAGGTCCGACCGATTACGACGTCGACGCCGTCAAAGCCAAGATCGCGGCGGGCGGTTTAAGCGTCGCCGACATGGTCGCAACCGCGTGGGACAGTGCGCGCACGTTTCGCGGTTCCGACATGCGCGGTGGTGCGAACGGTGCGCGCATCCGTCTCGCACCGCAAAAGGATTGGGCAGGCAACGAGCCCGCCCGCCTGGCCAACGTGCTCGGCGTGCTGGAACCGATTGCCGCCGAAACCGGTGCAAGTGTCGCGGACGTGATTGTGCTGGCCGGTAACGTCGGTATTGAACAGGCCGCCAAGGCCGCCGGTTTCGATGTCACGGTACCGTTCGCGCCGGGCCGCGGCGATGCGACCGACGAG
>CALINB010000287.1 GCA_938045325.1 uncultured Rhodospirillales bacterium
CGATGCCGTCGCTCGCGCGCATGCGCGGACCGCGCGGGCCGTCCGGTGTGATGCCGATGCACTCGCCCGCCTTTAAGGCGTTCAGCATGCCGCGCAAGGCTGCCGTGCCGCCGCGGGTCGAGGAGCCGGCAATGGTCTTGATGCCAAAGTGCGCGACGGTTTTGGCAATCAGTTGTCCGTCCGCATGACTTGAGATCAGCATATGGATCGATTGCTGCTTGTCCCAACAGTGCGGCATCATCAGAAGCCGGCCGTGCCAAAAGCTAAGAATGAACGGCTGGTTCTTATCATGAAACGATTTCGGGATTTCGCCTCTAACGGTTTGCCAGCGGCTGGTTGCGTACACGAACCGAATGTAGCCTGCACCCAGCCAGCACAAAAAGCGCCTGACACTTTCTTTTCGGGAAATGGTTTTGATCAGCGACACCGGTGTTCTCTTTCAAACGCCGTTACGGCGGGTGATTATTCGGCTTCGAAAAACTGCATGGCATAAAGACGGGCATACAAACCGTCGAGCTCCAACAGTTCTTGATGGCTTCCTTGTTCGACGATACGGCCATTATCCATGACATAAATGACATCTGCATCCATGACGGTTGAGAGGCGATGGGCGATAACTAACGACGTGCGGCCATGCATCAATTCGTGCAGCGCAGCTTGAACCTGACGTTCGGATTCCGAATCCAGGGCCGATGTTGCTTCGTCAAGCAGCAGGATCGGCGCGTTTTTCAGCATGGCGCGCGCAATGGCCAGGCGCTGACGTTGCCCGCCGGAAAGTTTCATGCCCCGTTCGCCGACCGCGGTATCGTACCCTTGAGGCAGTTGTGTGATGTAGTCGTGTGCGGCGGCATGTTGGGCCGCTTCGATGATCTCCGCTTCCGTCGCGTTCGCGCGGCCATAAGCGATATTGGCGCGGATGGTATCATCGAACAGAGTGATTTCCTGACTGACGAGGGCAATGTTGGCGTGTAACGACGATAAGGTCGCATCGCGGACATCCATGCCGTCGATTTTTACGGTTCCCTGATCGACATCGTAAAAACGCGGAATGAGATTGAGGATCGTTGACTTGCCGGCACCCGACGGCCCGACCAGCGCGATTGTTTGCCCTGCCGCAACATTAAAGGAGATATCGTTGATCGCACTATGGCCGGGTGTATAGGAGAACGATACATTTTCAAACTCAATGCCACCCTGTGAGACAGATAAATCCTTTGCGTTATTTTTCTCGCGAATGTCGGGTTCAATATCCAAAATGGCAAACAAACGCTGCGCCCCGGCGAGACCTTCCTGCAGGCTTGCATTCAAATTAGCAAGCCGTTTCATTGGCTCATAGGCCAGCAACAATGCGGTGATGAACGAGAAAAACGAGCCTGGATCGGTCTGCTGTTCGATGACCCGGTAGCCGCCGTAGATAATGACAACGGAAATAGCAATACCGCCGAGGGTTTCCATGATGGGGCTTGAAAGTGCACGGACCCGGGCAGCCTTAAATGAGAGTTGGTAAATCCGTTCGACAATTTCGGCAATGCGGCTTTTTTCATAGTTTTCCATGCCGTAGGATTTCACCACGCGAATGCCTTGGAACGTTTGCTCCAAGAGGGCGGTAAACAGGCCGGTTTCCGCTTGCGTGTTTGCCGTAACTTTCCGCATGCGCCGCCCGAGCCGGACAATCGGGTATACGGCAATGGGAAACACGAAGAATGAGATGGCCGCAAGCTGCCAGTCCTGTAAAAACATCACGGCAACCAAACCGATAAGTGACAATAAATCTTTGCCAAGGCTGGTGAGAACGTTGGACACGGCGGCACGCATCGCATTGATGTCGATGGTAAAGCGTGACAGCAATTGGCCCGTCTGGTTGTTTTGAAAAAAAGCGAGGTCCATGTGAGCGAGGTGGGCGTACAAGCGGTTTTGATTATCGGCAATGATTTTTAAACCGACATGACTCATCAACGTCGCTTGGGCGTAATTGGCGATTCCCTTAACGACAAAGGTTAATAAGACGGCGCCGCCGACCAGCCACAGCATAGTCTGGTCTTTACGGATAAACACGTCATTGACGACGGGTTCCATGAGCCAGGCGCTGAGTGCCGTGGCCCCCGCCATAATCGCCATCGCGATCACGGCAAAACCAAGCCGCCCAAAGTAAGGACGTACGCTGTCACGGATGAGGCGCCGCATGAGTATTGCGCTTGAGATATGCGCCGGTTGCTCGTTCGCTGTGGATTCGCTCAAAGCCTCATAACCTCTTGATTCGCTTGGCAGACCATACCACCCGCCCGCCCCGGAAGCCAATTTTGCCGTTAATATCGAATGGAAAGGGAACCGTTAATTCAGCGCTATTGCCCAGCGACGGTCATGCCCTCAATCCGCAGGGTCGGTGCATCCGTGCCGTAACGGAATTCGAGATCGTTCGCGGCGCTCAGGGTGGGGTACATTTCTTTCAAGTTGCCGGCGATGGTGACCTCGCTGACTGGAAAAGCGATTTCACCGTTTTCGATCCAATACCCGCTCGCTCCCCGGCTGTAATCGCCGGTGACCGTATTCACCCCCATGCCGATCAGTTCGGTTACATAAAACCCAGACTTGATGTCGGCCATGAGTTCCGCCGGCGTGACGGCACCGGGGGCTAAATATAGATTCGTGGTCGAGGGTGACGGCGGTGAAGAAACACCGCGTGCCGCGCGCCCATTTGTTTCGAGGCCGAGTTGCCGGGCCGATCGCAGGTCCATGAGCCATGTGGTTAAAACACCTTGATCGATGACCGTTATCGTTTCCGTTGCAATTCCCTCGCCATCGAACGGGCGTGAGCCCAAACCCCGGGGGCGATGCGGCTCGTCGATAATTTGAATGTTTTTGGGGAAAAGTTTTTCACCGAGGCAGTCTTTCAAAAATGTCGTGCCCCGGGCAACCGTTTGACCGTTGATCGCCGACGATAGATGACCGATCAGCGATCGCCCGGCGCGCGGGTCATAAACAATGGGGACTTGCGCCGTCGGCATTTTGCGCGGGTTGAGCCGTTTGACGGCCTTCTTGCCGGCTGACTTGCCGATTTTAGCGGGATTGCCCAGGTCTTCGGCGTAAACCGCACTTGAGTAATCGTAATCCCGTTCCATGGCCGTGCCTTTGCCGGCGAGAACGGAGACGGCCATGCCGACCCGGCTGCGTTCATACGTTTGCGCAAAACCGTTGCTGGCCATGAGGGCAATGCGGGTTTTGCTCCAGGAGGATTCCGCCCCTTCGGAGTTGGTGACGCCAGGTACGGCCCGGGCGGCGTCTTCTCCTTCACGCGCCCACTGTTTCAGCGTATCGGCGGATACATCTTTGGGGTCGCACATATCTAGATCAGGCGGCGCGGTCACGATTTGAGACGAATCGGCAATGCCGCAATAAGGATCGGCCGGGACACTTTTCGCCATGGCAATCGCTTGGGTCACAATTTGATCCAACGCATTCGGGCTGAAATCTGACGTTGAGACGATGGCCTGGCTTTGGCCGATAAAGACCCGCAAGCCCACATCGGTGTTTTCGGCCCTTTCGAGCGATTCGGGCTCACCCAGCCGTTGGGCGAGGGAAAGCGATGTTCCCTCAATCAGCACGGCATCGGCGGCATCCGCACCGGCGGACCTGGCCTTCGCAAGAAGGTCTTCTAATATTGTGAGAGGTGAGGTTGATGAAGTCATAGGATATCCGCCAAGGGGTTAAGGGGGCGTTTTACGGGAAAGCGGCCCGCGGGGCCAAGCAGGAAATATGCGTCAGAAAATATGTCAATGAAATCTGCATGTTATGGTCATTGCCCAATCGTGACTGGGCTTCAAATTCACCGATTGTGCTTTCCGAGAAAAGGCTATAAAACCGGCCCGCTCCGCAGTACTGTCAGTGCCGTTCAGCAAATTTTCGTGAACCCGTTCGCTAAGTGTTGGCAACGGTAATGCGAACCGGATATAGCTTATACCAACAGACGGATTCATAAAGAGCACCGCGACGTTGACCTATTTTTGTCCATTGAAGGATACCCCTTATGGGGAAAATCATGAAACGCGCGGCGTTTAATTATTAAATGTCAATCAACAGGAAGGCCGCTTACTTTTGCGGTAACGGTAAAAATTTGAAATGCCCGACTCAGCTCAGAAAGAACCAGAACGTTTAGATCTTGAAAAAGCCGTTGTGCGGTTTGCCGGCGACTCCGGTGATGGCATGCAGTTGACAGGAAGCCAGTTTACGCAATCGACGGCTTTATCCGGTCATGATTTAGCAACCTTTCCCGATTTTCCGGCGGAAATTAGAGCGCCAGCCGGTACGACGTTCGGTGTTTCCGCATTTCAAATTCAATTCGGTACGCAAGTTAAAACGTCGGGTGATGCGCCGGACATGTTGGTGGCGATGAATCCGGCAGCATTGAAAGTCCAGCTCAAGGATTTACGGCCTGGTGGTTTGCTGCTGATCGATGAAGGTTCATTCACGGACCGGAATTTACGCCGTGCCGGTTTCGAAGGTAATCCACTTGAGGATGACAGCCTCGAACGTTACCGGGTAATGAAAATCGATATTTCTAAGTTGACCTTTGAAGCGGTGAAGGAAACCGGTCTTTCGCAAAAAGAGGCGATGCGGTGCAAAAACCTTTGGACGCTCGGCCTTATTTATTGGATGTACGGTCGTGACCGGCAGCCGACAATCGACTGGCTGAACCAAAAATTTGCCAAACGCCCGGAAATCGCCGAGGCCAATATGCTGGCGTTAAATGCCGGGCATGCGTTCGGTGAAACGGCGGAAGTTGCCGATGATTTCCCGGCCTATCGGGTTCGGCGCGCCGGGTTGCCGGCGGGCGAATACAGAACCGTGACCGGCGGTGAAGCGCTGGCCTACGGTTTGGTCGCCGGTTGCAATCTTGCCGAATTGGAAATGTTTTTAGGATCATATCCGATCACACCGGCGTCGCCAATTTTGCATTCGTTGGCAAATCTTAAACAATACGGCGTGAAAACCTTTCAAGCCGAAGACGAGATTGCCGCCGTCTGCGCCGCTATCGGCGCTTCTTATGCGGGGGCCCTGGGTGTCACCTCAAGCTCCGGTCCTGGGGTGGCGCTGAAAGGCGAGGCCATTGGCCTTGCGATCAGCACCGAACTGCCGCTGATCGTGATCAACTCGCAACGGGCCGGCCCCTCGACGGGCATGCCGACCAAGACGGAACAATCGGACTTGTATCAATCCGTATATGGCCGCAACGGCGATAGCCCGCTGATTGTTCTCTCGACGTGTTCTCCGTCGGATTGTTTTGAAGTTTCCATTGAAGCCGTCCGGTTGGCGACGAAATATATGGCGCCGGTTATTCTTATGACTGACGGTTATATCGCGAATGCCGCCGAGCCGTGGCTAATCCCGGATGTTGATAAGATCGATAAGATCCCGGTTTCATTCAGGACGGATCCCGAAAATTTCCATCCATTTGTGCGTGATGAAAAAACATTGGCGCGGGCCTGGGCGATACCGGGCACGCCCGGACTGGAACACCGCGTCGGCGGCCTCGAAAAAGATTATGACAGCGGCCATATTTCTTATGACGCGGATAATCATCAACGCATGACCGATGTGCGAAAGGCGAAAATCGACAACATCGCCAATGATATTCCTGA
>CALINB010000288.1 GCA_938045325.1 uncultured Rhodospirillales bacterium
GTATTCTGCCCTACGCCAAGAAACGTTACATGGTGGAACAAAAATAAAAATTTTTTGAACCGGGCAAAATGAAAGGCCGCGGATGCGGCCTTTGTCTTCGGAGAATACTCGTTAAATCGGCAGACTAGGCCCAGAAGTGGATAGAAACCCAAACTAACGCTACGACACAGGCGACCTGAAGGGCAAAAGTTACAGGGCCGATAAATTCGGCTTCTTTATCACGCAGGATCTTGCCGACTGTTTTTTTTGCGGGTGCTGCCGATTTGGCTTTTTGTGCCGGCGCCGCGCCGTTTCTTGTCATGTCGATGGCGTTCACGTTCTTCTCCTTAGGTTCTTGGCCTCTTGTGTGGGCAATATGTCCGAACTTTTTGGTCTCGGCTGTGATACAGGTCACAACCTTAATGAGTTGCGGAAAATAAAGCTAAGTACTTGAAAAATAAATAAGTATTTTCCGCAGCTGTTAACCTTTGTTAACGTCAGGCGGCCGATGGGTCGTTAACCATAGGGCTTTGAATCGGCAATGAATTCAGGGGCAAGGCCTAGTAGGGCTGCGTTAAGGCCTCTTTAACCAGCATTGAGTCATTCTCAGGCTGGATTTGTGGTTACTTGATTGGCTCTAGATGGGAGTGGGGGTCCCGATGACGTCGATTACCCGATTTTTTTCCTTGCGCATATTGGTGCTGATCGCCGGTATCGTAGCGCTTTTAGCGTTATCGGCATGTTCCGGCTACGGCATCGCCGAAGTCGTCAGTACGACCAGTACAGGCAAGACCATTCCCGATCATGTGATTTCATTGGGCAGCGGCAGAGATTGTTCGACCGCGCGCTACCAGCGAGGCCATCATTACTGCAAGGAAGACGAAAAAAATCTTCAGCAAACGAACCTGTACTGTTATCCGACGCTTGGCACGACGACTTGCTACGACCGGCCCAATCCTTATGATCCGCGGGTGCCGGTCAATAACCGGGATAAGCATAATCAAGGCAAACCGGCACCGCAGATGCCGCCCATGGATTTTTTGCGCCCGAAGTATGATCCGGATGAAGACCATCCGTAATTCATAATAAACTTCCGTAAATTCCGACTCCCTTAGAAAGAGTGTCCGTCCTATAACATTGTTATGTTTTGGCGGGTCACCATTGTTACCTTATTGGCGGTTGTTGCGATCGGCAGTGTTTATTGGCTGATCCCCGCAGAAGACCGTGATGCCAGTAAATCGATTAACTATGTTGAATTGTACCGGTCTTTAAAACCGAAAGCGGAACAAGGTGACGCGAAAGCGCAATTCGAAATAGCCAAACTTTATCGAACCGGGCAGGGTGCCGCGCAAAACATTCAAACGGCATTGTATTGGTATCGAAAAGCGGCGGCGAATGGGGTTATTCAAGCCCAATATGAGCTCGGTCTAATTTTCGATAAAGGTGAGGGCGTTCGTCCGGATCCTGTGCGGGCCGTGCGCTGGTATCAATTGGCATACCGTCAGGGCCGCATGCGCGAAGCTGCCTTGGCGATGGGCATGATGTTTTACCGCGGCCGGGGCGTTTTGAAAGATGTCAGCGAGGCCATCGCCTGGTTCCGCCAGGCGGCAAACCTGGGTCATCACTGCGCGCAGTTTCTCATGGGTGGTGTTTACGAAGAAGGCTGGGCGGTCAATCGCGATCCCGTCGAGGCTTATAAATGGTATACGGTCGCGATCCCGGGCCGGGACATGTGTCTTAAAATGGAGCGCACCTACGATCCCATTGCCGCACGCGAACGTTTGGCCAAGCGGATGACTGAATTCGATATTAAAAAAGGGGAGGAGCGTGCCGCCGCTTGGCGGCCATCGCGTTGATCCCATTCAGGTGAATTATAGAGACATTTTTTAATCGTGGCTGCTTCTGGAAAGGCCTAAATTGATGAGCGACAGCAAAATAAAAAGTGTGAAAACACTACACGGCGAATTCAAAGAATTTCTATTATCGTGGCTTGAGACCCATGTGCCCGGTGTATCCGATATCGTATTTGATGGCATTGTCTTGCTGTGGATTGCCCTTTTTGCGATCGCCTTACACTTCTTTCTGCACGGTTTTTTGCGCCCCTTGCTTGAGCGTTTTTTTGGCAACCGAGAGCAACAATGGTCGGGCGAACTCCTGTCGGGCCGGTTATTTCAACGAATTTCATATGTATTCCAAGGTGCCGTTGTTCATACACAAATTGGCCTTTGGTTGGATGATTTTCACTTTCTGCGGCGGCTCATCGAAACCGTAGCGGAACAATGGATTCTGCTGTTCTGCCTCCTCGCATTCTTTTCATTTCTCAATGCATTTCAGAGGATGATGTCGAAGCGAGCCCATCGCATACAATTTCCACTCCGCGGTGTGCTTCAAACGATTAAGCTAATCGCCTCTATTTTTATCGGTTTACTCGCCATTTCCGCCTTGATGGGCAAATCGCCGATTATTTTATTAAGCGGTCTTGGCGCTATCTCGGCGGTGTTGTTGTTGGTCTTTAAAGACCCCATTCTCGGATTGGTTGCGGGTATTCAGCTATCCGCAAATCAAATGCTGTCTGTCGGAGACTGGCTGGAGATGCCGAAATACGGTGCAGACGGTGACGTTATTGAAATTGCTCTGACAACAGTCAAAGTTCGTAACTGGGACAAAACAATTACGACAATACCGACCTACGCGCTAATTTCCGATTCATTTAAGAATTGGCGGGGCATGACAGAGACCGGCGGTCGGCGGATTAAACGCAGCATTCTATTGGAAGCCAATAGTGTCCGGTTTTTAGACGACCAGCTGTTGCAACGGTTGAAAAAGGCTCATTTATTGGGTGCTTACCTGGCAGGAAAATTGAAGGAGATCGAAGAAGATAAAGCAGAGACAAAATCAGATGCGGTAATCGGGTTGAATGGCCGCAGATTGACGAACATCGGAACATTCCGCGCCTATCTTGTTTCCTATTTAAAGGCACACCCGAAAATTCACCAAAACTTGACGCTCATCGTCCGGCAACTCGATCCGTCCGCCGAAGGAATCCCCATCGAAATTTATGCTTTTACAAACACGACCGATTGGGTCGAATACGAAAACATCCAATCGGATATCTTTGATCATGTCTTTGCGATATTGCCTGAATTCGAACTTCGCGCTCACGAGGCCCCAACGGGACACGATGTCAGGGCGTTAGTGGGTAATAAATAACCTACTAATTACAACTGCTTCAGATCGTAATTCTATGCGAGGTGACTACTATGGGCCCAAAGGGGAGAAAATTATCGATTGTCATGATATTCATGCGCATTGTTCAATGCTGTTAGAGGGTCTCAGCCGGCAGCCAAAATATATCTCCCTCTTGGGGTTTTGCGAGCATATTGAATTTACTACAATCTGAATTTGTTATATGCGGTTTGTAATTTAGAGTTTGCATGAACTCCCATAGCTTATGAACTGAATCACCAGCCCGATTTAAGTGCTGTTCAGAGACCTCAATCATGAGGGCAGGGCGATATTTCGACAAGCATTGGCGTCCGCCTTCTAGCATGCGAAGTTCCCACCCTTCGATATCCGCTTTAATAAAATCAATCCGGTCTAATTTTTGTTTGGAGCAAAAGTCGTCCAGTGTCGTCGTGTTCACGATATCTTGTTCACAAGCTTGATCATTCTCTGTTTTTCCAAAACTACTAAGGCCAAACCTAACAACACCTGAGCTTTTAATGGGAACAACAAGGGGCTGCGACTCGCATTTATCGGACAAACCGAGCGGTGTGATGGTTACATTATTTATGAAATTAAATTTAATGGCATATCGTAAGATGGAAAGTGCGTATTGGCCGGGTTCAAATGTAAATGCATGGCCTTGTTTTACAATATGAGTAAATAATTTTGCGAACTGACCGGCGTGCCCTCCGACATCAATGACGACGCTATTGTTCGGAATAAGCCTCATGAGTAGAGGGCGTAATTTTAGATGATGCTGTTTGAATACAGCTTTAAATAAATGTGCAAAATATGTAAGGCGACGACGAAACGTCATTTCATTCAACCGCCAAATAATGATCGGGTGTTATTGAGATGCAATTCATGGAAATTTAATCTACACACGTGCAGGCGCACCGCTTTTGACGCCCATATCCTTCAAAGTTTGACGCATGGCACTGAGGGCAGCGTTCATATCGTTTTCATCGAGCGCGCCGATGCATCCCACACGAAAGGTGTCGGCAATGGTGAGTTTGCCTGGGTACAAAACAAAGCCTTTCTTTTCCATTGCGTCGTAAAAATCCTTGAAGATGAACTTCGGATCGGCCGGCATATGAACCGAAACGATGATCGGCGCCTGCAGGTTATCCGACAGCAAGGTCTTAAAGCCCATCTCGCGCAGGCCGTCGAGCAGGATGCGGCAGTTGTCGGCGTAGCGCTTGTTGCGCCCGGCGACGCCGCCTTCCGCGTCGAATTGATCTAAGGCCTGTTCGAATGCGCAAATGACCTGAACCGGCGGCGTGAACCGGTATTGTCCGCCCGCTTCGAGGGCTTTCCACTGATCGTGCAGATCGAGGCTGAGGGAATGCGCGTTGCCCGCGGCTCCTTCCAAGATGTCGCGGCGAATGATGGAAAAGCCCAAACCGGGTACGCCTTCAAAACATTTGTTGGCGGAAAAGACGATTGCGGCATAAGGCGTTTGTGCGGGATCGAGGGGTATAGCACCGAATGCGCTCATGGAATCGATAATCAGGTTGCGCTTGTGTTTGGCAATGACCTGCGCGACCGCTTCAATCGGATTGAGAATGCCGGCGGTGGTTTCACAATGAACGATGGTCACGAAATCGATGGCATCGTCGTCGGTCAGCAGTTTATCAATGTCGTCCGGATTAGGCGGTTCGTTCTCCGCCGTTTCATAAGTCACATAGCTGCGGCCCATTTTATCGAGCATGTGGGTCATGCGCGTTCCGTAGGCGCCATTGATTACGACGAGGGTTTTGCCGTCCCGGGACAGAAGCGTGCCGAGAGTTGCCTCGACGACGAACGTGCCGCTGCCCTGCATGGGGACGCATTCGTGCGTGTCCGAAACGCCGGCGATTTCCAATAACCGTTCACGGACCCGCTTGTTGATATTGATGAATTTTTGGTCGCGTGATCCCCAGTCGTGCAGCATGGCTTCCTTGGTTCGTGCCGTCGTCGTCAGTGGGCCGGGGGTTAAAAGGCGGGGGTCTTGTTCGGTTTTCGTCATGATTGTCCTTAAAGTTTGGTTCTGCGTTGATTATGCATCCGCTTTGGCATCAAATATCTCGCCGTGTTTTTGGCAACTGGGCGCGGCAAGGTCAACAAAAAGCCCGGTGATACTTTCCGGCGTTTTTAGTATTTCCGGGTCTTCCCCGGGCATGGCTTCGGCCCGCATGCCGGTTCGGGTCGCGCCCGGGTTGATAATGTTAACGCGTAAATTCGACGATTTCACTTCTTCGGCATAAATCCGCGCCATGGTTTCAAGGGCGGCCTTGCTAACCGCGTAAACACCCCAATAAGCACGTGGCTTGCTGGCAACACCGGAGGAGACAAAGATAGTGCGGCCCGCATCGGAGGCGCGTAACAGCGGATCGAAACTGCGTATCAGCCGGTAATTGACGGTAACATTGACGGCCATGACCTGATCCCAGGTTTTCGGGTCGATATGGGGAATTGGCGAGAGGGTACCGAGAACACCGGCATTGCCGACAAGGATATCGAGTTTTTTCCAACGCTCGAACACGGCCCGGCCCATTTGATCGATCATATCGAAATCGGTGAGGTCGCCTGGTACCAATGTTGCTTGGCCGCCGATGGCTTGGATTTCATCATCCAGCTCTTCTAAGGCTCCTTGCGTGCGGGCATTGATGATGACGTGCGCGCCTTCTTCAGCGAACCGTTTGGCGACGGCGCGGCCAATACCCCGGGAAGCGCCGGTGACGAGCGCAATGCGGCCAGAAAGGCGTTTTTCGTCCGTCATAAAATTACCGGCTAGTCCGGTTCGGCCAGTAAGGACAATTGCCGCGGCGCAAGGCCGTCTTCCTGGTCGGTCAGGCGAATTGGATAGTTACTGGTAAAGCAGGCGTCGCAATATTGCGGATCACCTTCGTTACGGTTTTCGCCGCAAACGGCCCGGTAAAGTCCGTCGTCTGAAATAAAGGCGAGGCTGTCGACGCCGATATGCCGGGTCATCTCCTCAAGGGTGTAGTTGAAGGCCAATAGTTCGTCCTGCGAGGGGGTATCGATACCGTAAAAGCATGAGTCGGTGACCGGTGGGCTTGAAATGCGCATGTGAATTTCTGTTGCGCCCGCAGCTCGCACCATCTCGACAATCTTAACGGACGTTGTGCCCCGAACGACGGAATCATCAATCAGCACGACTCGCTTGCCGGCGAGAAAAGCCAAATTGGCATTATGTTTTAATTTAACGCCTAAGTGGCGGATGTTATCCGTCGGCTCGATAAAGGTGCGTCCGACATAATGGTTGCGGATAATCCCAAGCTCAAATGGGATGCCGGATTCCTGGGCGTAGCCGATGGCCGCCGGTACGCCTGAGTCAGGCACCGGCACGATGTAATCCGCTTCGACGGGTGTTTCGCGGGCCAGCTCCATACCGATGCGCTTGCGCACGTCGTAAACGTTTTTGCCTTCCATAACGCTGTCGGGGCGGGCGAAATAAATATATTCGAAAACACAAAACCGGCTTGGTGCCGTGGGAAACGGTTTAAGGGAATGCAGGCCGTCGGCATCAATAACGACGAGTTCGCCTGGTTCGATATCCCGCTCAAAGGTGGCGCCGATGATGTCGAGGGCGCAAGTCTCGGAAGCCAAAATATATGCGCCATCGAGCCGTCCAAGGACGAGAGGGCGAACGCCGTAGGGGTCGCGCAGGCCTATGAGTTTTTTCTGGGTAATGCAAACCAAGGAATAAGCACCATCAACTTGGCGCAAGGCATCGGTCACACGGTCGACGACTCGGTGACCGAGTGAAATGGCGATGAGATGAACAATGATTTCGGTATCGCTGGTCGATTGGAAAATGCAACCGCGGCGCACCAGATCGCGGCGAATGCGATAAGCATTTGTGAGGTTTCCGTTGTGGGCAATCGCAAGCCCGCCGAACTGAAAATCAGCAAATAAGGGTTGGACATTACGCAGCACGGTTTCGCCTGCCGTCGAATACCGGGTATGGCCGACGGCAAGCGAGCCTTTGAGTGGTTTGATCACGTCTTCGGAATTGAAGTTGTCGCCGATCAAACCCAAGGCGCGGTGGCTATGGAAATGTTCACCGTCGAACGAGACGATGCCGGCGGCTTCCTGGCCGCGGTGCTGTAAGGCGTGGAGTCCGAGGGCCGTCAAGGCGGCGGCTTCTTCATGACCGAACACGCCGAACACGCCGCATTCTTCATGGAGTCTGTCTTGATTGATCAGATCATCAAGCCTTGATGTCATTGGCTGCCCTCGATCAGCCGGTTCATGTCACGGCGTTCTTTGCTGCCGTAACCTTCCGGCAATGGTTCGGATGTCTTTTTTGGCGACGGTGAAACCATCTCCTTATATATGCGTTCATTGATCTTCTTGCGAATTTTTTGTTCGGCGTCCTGGGCGGCTTTCTTGCTTTTATCCCGGGTGGATTGAGGAACAAAAGATTTCAATAACGCCGCACCATTTTCAACCAGTGTGATGGTCCGTGCGCTGCGCAACCAATTCGGCTGATCCTTCGGCGGCCACATCCACTCGATACCGATATAGACTAGGCATACCACTACGGCACCGCGCAGGATGCCGAATAAAAATCCCAAGGCCCGGTCCAATGCGTTTAAGGCGCTGGTACGCACTTGTTTTGAAATGGTACTGGTGATGACGGAAAGGACGATGAGGCTGACAATAAAAATCACCGCACCGGCGGTGATATCAGCAACGATTTTCCAGGCAATGAGATCGCGGGCAAATGGTTTGAGATAAGGATAGCCGTAAATCGTCGCAAAGATGGCGCCGATCCAGCCGACTATTGATAAAAGCTCGTGGACGAAACCGCGCGCGAAGGCGAGCAAGGCGGAGATGAGCAAGACCACAAAAATGACCAGATCGGTTGCGTTAACGGGCAAGCTATCCATGTTGGACACGTTTTCCTTGATGGTCGTTCGCGGTCTCGAGGGGGGCGGTGATATTAAAGAAAGTCATGAGTTCGGATAATTGGCTGATGGCTTGCGTCTCTATACCATCCGCCGCCGGTTTTTTTGTGCTTTTTTTATCATTTTGCCGTCGTTGATGGGGGCCGAGCGCCTGGGTGAAGCCCAGCTTGGTGGCTTCCTTGATCCGGGCCTCCCGGTGGGCAACCGAGCGGACTTCGCCCGAGAGGCCGACTTCACCGAATACAATGGTATTGGCCGGGACCGGTCTGCCCGTTGCGGCGGAGACCAAGGCGGCAGCGACGGCAAGGTCGGCAGCCGGTTCGGTGATGCGAAAGCCCCCGGCGACATTCAAATAGACGTCTTGTCCGGCAAAGGCGAGGCCACAGCGGGTTTCCAGAACCGCTAATATCATGGCGAGGCGGCCGCTATCCCAGCCGATGACGGCGCGCCGCGGCGTACCGAGGGCCGAGGGCGC
>CALINB010000289.1 GCA_938045325.1 uncultured Rhodospirillales bacterium
GGGCATGATCAGAAGGATTCGACGTCGGCACCGTTCGCGTTACCGGATTTTGCCGCTGCATTAACCGGCGATATTCGCGGTATGAAAATCGGAATCCCCAAAGAATACCGAATTGATGGGATGCCGGATGCCATTGAAAAACTATGGCAACAAGGGATCGATTGGGTCAAAGACGCCGGTGCCGACATTGTCGATGTGTCTTTGCCGCTGACGAAATATGCCTTGCCGGTTTATTACATCATCGCACCGGCTGAAGCCTCTTCAAACCTGGCGCGCTATGACGGTGTGCGCTACGGGTTGCGTGTGGACGGCGATTCTCTTGATGAAATGTACGAAAACACCCGAGGTGAAGGTTTCGGCGAAGAAGTGCGCCGCCGAGTGTTGATCGGCACCTATGCGCTGTCGGCCGGGTATTACGATGCCTACTATCTGAAGGCTCAACAGGTGCGGAAGCTGATCTCGGAAGAATTCAGCAAAGTTTTTGAAACTGTCGATGCCCTATTAACGCCGACAGCCCCGTCGGCAGCCTTTGCGATCGGTGAAAAAATGGATGATCCCATCGCAATGTATCTGAACGATGTGTTTACGGTGCCAAGCTCATTGGCGGGATTGCCCGGCATATCCGTGCCGGCAGGGTTGGATGAAAACGGTTTGCCGCTCGGTATGCAAATTATCGGCAAAGCATTCGATGAGGAATCGGTGTTGCGTGTGGCTGGTGTGATGGAACGCCAGGCAAACTTTACGGCCAAACCTGAATTTTCGGCCGGAGAGGCATCATGAGCTACTTGATTCAAGGCGAAACCGGTGATTGGGAGGTGATCCTCGGCCTCGAGGTGCACGCGCAAGTGGTTTCGAACGCAAAGCTATTTTCCGGTGCGCCGACAACATTCGGTGCCGAGCCGAATAACAATGTTTCGCTCGTCGACTCGGCCATGCCGGGGATGCTGCCGGTCATCAATGAAAAATGCATCGAGCAAGCGGTACGAACGGGACTTGGTTTAAAGGCAAAAATCAACTTACGTTCCGTGTTTGATCGTAAAAATTATTTTTACGCGGATTTGCCGCAAGGGTATCAAATATCGCAGTTCAAGAATCCGATCGTCGGTGAGGGAGCCGTGATTTTGGATTTGCCGGACGGCTCAACCCGGACGGTCGGTATTGAGCGGCTGCATCTCGAACAAGACGCCGGTAAATCGATACACGACCAAGATCCGAAAAGGTCATTTATCGATTTGAACCGTTCCGGTGTTGCGTTAATGGAAATCGTTTCGATGCCCGATATGCGCAGCCCCGAGGACGCTGGAGCCTATGTGCGCAAGTTGCGCTCGATCCTGCGTTATCTGGGCACTTGCGACGGCAATATGGAAGAGGGCTCGATGCGGGCCGACGTCAATGTGTCTGTGCGACCGGTAGGTGAGACTGAACTGCGGACCCGCGCCGAGATTAAAAACGTCAACTCAGTCCGGTTCGTCATGCAGGCGATTGAGTATGAGGCACGCCGGCAGGTGGAGGTTTACGAGTCCGGCGGTGAGGTGGTGCAGGAAACGCGTTTGTTCGATTCCGTAAAGGGAGAAACTCGCTCGATGCGCTCGAAGGAATTTGCGCACGATTACCGATATTTTCCCGATCCCGATCTGTTGCCGATCGAGTTCAGCCAAGAATACGTCGATCAAATTAAAGAGACACTGCCCGAATTGCCGGATGATAAAAAAGAACGGTTTATGAGCGATTTTGCTTTGTCCGCTTATGACGCGGGTGTGCTGGTCGCCGAAAAAGAAACCGCCGATTATTTTGAAGCGGTTGCTCAAGGGAGAGATGCCAAGACCGCGGCAAACTGGGTTATTACTAATTTGTTTGCCGTGTTGAACGCCAAGGGTGTCGGTATCGCAGAGAGCCCGGTGTCATCCGATAGCCTTGGTCAATTGCTTGACTTGATGGCCGACAACACGATCTCCGGACGGATTGCCAAAGATGTGTTTGAGATCATGGTCGAAAGCGGTGACGATCCCGGCAAAATCGTTAAGGACAAAGGCCTGGAGCAAATCACGGATACCGGTGAGATCGAAGGGGTGATTGATCAGATCATCGCTGATAACCCGAAGCAGGTTGAGCAATTCAAAGGTGGTAACGAGAAGATCGCCGGATGGTTTGTCGGTCAGGCGATGAAAGCGACGGGCGGCAAGGCCAATCCGCAGGCCGTAAATGAAATTCTGAAGAAAAAATTATCTTCCTGATTTATTATAGTTTTAGCGTTTTATCCGTTCATCCAAACTGTCGATTTTGCGCTCTAATCTGTCAATCCTCGATTCCAATGATTTTATCCGGTCCGATAAGCCGTTGTTTGACTGAACCTCAGTCGACGTCGATTTATATTCAGCGCCGAGTAATGTGCAGCCGCTCACCAATAGTCCGAGAATAATAATACATACAGGTTGGAATGATTGAGTTTTCATAGATTGATCTCATCAGTGGTTAAGTTTATGGGGGCCGACAAAGAATATTATTCCTTATGAGTTTCATTCAAGTATCGATTGGGAAA
>CALINB010000290.1 GCA_938045325.1 uncultured Rhodospirillales bacterium
AATTGGCCATAAAGCTTTCACGCCAATGACGCAGTGTTTTGGCGTAATGAATTCTCAGCACTTCTAAATCGGTGATAATCAAGCCGCTTTTCTCGATGGCCTGCACAATTTCAGAAAGTGCCGGAATATAACCGCCGGGAAAAATATATTTTTGAATCCAACGGTTGGTAATGCCCGGACCGTCACTGCGCCCGATGGTATGGACCAGGGCAACACCATGATCCGTCAGCAAGTCAGAGACTTTTGCAAAGTATTCGCCGTAATGATTGACGCCGACATGTTCGAACATGCCGATCGAAACAATCCTGTCAAAATGCCCGGTTTGTTGCCGATAATCACGCAAATGATAATGGGTTTTTTCAGCCAGTCCGGCATTTCGGGCACGGGGTATGGCGTAGTCAAACTGCTCTTTCGATAACGTGAGGCCGGTTACGTTGCAGTCAAATTTTTTTGCGAGATAAAGCGATAGGCCGCCCCAGCCTGAGCCGATATCGAGAACATTGTGCCCTGGCTTGATTAGAAGTTTGGAAGCGATCAATTGAATCTTCTTCATTTGTGCGGTTTCGAGATCTTCATCGCCGTTCGGATAATAGGCGCAGGAATATTGACGCTTAGGGTCGAGGAAAAGATCATAAAACTCCCTGGATAAATCATAATGATGGGAGACATTCCGCTGTGCCCGCCGGGCTGTGTTCCATTGATGCAGCCTTTTTAAAAGCCGGTAACCTAATGCCGTCAGGCGGGAAACAGGGTGAGGGTTGGTGTGAACGCGGTTCATGCCGACCAGGGCGATAAAGTCGTAAAGCGATCCCTCGACGACTGTTAGGCTTTCGTCCATGTACGCTTCGCCGGCATAAAGCAGCGGATTGACGAAAAGTTTCCAATGGAGGGAGCGGTCATTTAGCTGAATGGTGACGGTTGGTTCACCTTGGCCAAAAACGTGAATTTCACCGAACGCGTCGATCACGTTCAGCGTGCCGCGTTGAATTAAACGAACAAGCAATTTGCTCAGCAGCATGATCCCTGGGTGCTCCCGTGCAATTGATTTTATCGTTTTTTAATTATCCATTATTATATCATGGCTCGAATTGATGTGGCTCATTTTTGACAAATTTTTATATTTCGGCTGCGCAACAAAAAACGGCGCGTTCAACGCGCCGTTTTTATTAATCAGGAGTAAGGTGTTTTAGCTGCTTGATTTTTCAGTGTCTTTTTCGGATTCACCTGATTCAACGGTTTCGGCGGACGTTTCTTCCGTACCGGCTGCATCCGTCGTTTCAGCAGTTTGCTCGGCCAATTTTTTAGTTTCTTCTTCTGGGTTTTCGAATATTTTTTCTGCTTCAACCTCTTCAGGTGCGGCCTGTTCGACTTCACCGTCCTCGGTACGAACCACAGCCTGACCGGTTTTTTCTTGCATCGCGGCTTCTTCCGCCGAACGGGCCACGTTAGCCGTTACTGTCACGCTGACTTCCGGATGCAGATCAATGCGAATGGGATATAAGCCGAGGGCTTTGATTGGCTGATCGAGGCGGACTTGACGTTTATCGACGTTAATACCAGAGGTGCTGATTTCATTCGCGATATCACGTGCGTTCACCGAACCGTACAATTGACCCGCATCACCAGCTTGGCGGATGAGCGGCACAAACATGCCTTCCACTTTTTCGGCATCTGTTGACGCCGAATCCCGGCGTTTTGCGTTCTCGGCTTCGAGCATTGCTTTTTGCGCTTCGAAGGTGCTGATATTTTCTTCAGTCGCCCGTAAGGCTTTTTGTTGAGGCAACAGAAAATTCCTGGCAAATCCGGCTTTCACGTTCACGACGTCGCCCATTTGCCCCAATTTTTCTATTCGTTCTAAAAGTATTACTTGCATTACTCGTCCTCCTGATTTGACCCGGTGTTGGGTCTATGGGCCGGCAACCGATGGCGCAAGCCGAACCATTGTTCGATCACCCCGATAATGGCGACGACCAATGCGGCCCATAGTGAAAGAAATATCGAAATATAAACTGCCGCGAGGAGTAACCCCGGAAACGTCAAATGACGTGCTAACCGGTGGACTACCGCGAGACCGACAAAAAAGAACGGTACGGAAAAGATAATCGCGAGAGTGCGTCCCATAAATTCCAGATTGCCGCTGCCCAGCAACGCGAGACAGGCAGCCGAAACAACGGCCCATGAATGCCATTCGGGCAGGGCTAAAGCGGAATAAACCGGCCGGGGGCGTAAATTCTTATCCATTTTTACGAGAATGGATTGAGCAATAATGCCGTTGATGACGGTCATAAAAAGCCACGATGTGGCAATTAACGCCGGAAATATCATAATAAACATTGTTACCAGGCCGGCCCGCTGAGGATCGGTCAACGTCGGCAGCCAAACAGCGAGTGTCTGATCGAATTGCCGTGAAAAATTTTGCCGAAGAGTGTCAAGATTTTGCCACTCGGCGATCGCCACCATGGTCAGCATAAATGCCGCCATCAATGCGAGAAGGCTGATGATGTTACCGATCGGGTACCATTGCACCTGACCGTTGGGTGTTTGCTGCTTAAGAAGTGATTGCCGGGTAATGATCCACGCCGGAAATGCATGCAGCACGGCAAACAGGGCCGATGCCACCAAACCGCCAAGCAAAGCCGATGTAATGACGCCGGCGATCGCCGAAATCGTTCCCGTTACGGCGCCGAGGCTTAAGCCAATAAGCATCAGCGGCAAGGGGGCGAAATAGGCAAAGACCAATCCGCCCGGCGCTTTTTGCTGGAATGTCAGCGCCGCGACGGCGCTTAAACTGCCTGCGCCAATTGCTATCAGGGTGTCTTTGTTCATCATTTTCC
>CALINB010000291.1 GCA_938045325.1 uncultured Rhodospirillales bacterium
GGGTCTTTTTCTTCACCGGGCCATTCACCCTTGGCATGTTTCGCCCAGACTTCTTCTTCGACAGGCGGTGCATCCGGCAGCGGCTCATCAACGGCGGCGCCCACCATCGACCACGTCGGCTCTTTAATCGCGAGATAACACATATCCCCTTCTTCGGCGGCTTTGAGCTGATGCTGCGCGCTCGGCGGCACATGCATTAGTGTTCCCGGCATGATCATGCGGCGATCCTTGCCGCACAAAGCATTCGCTTTTCCTTCAAGGATGAAGATCATGTAATCATTAGGGTGATAATGGGCTACCGATCCCGTGCTGGTTTCTTTTCGAACGTGCGCAAAGTAAATATATTTTCCGACGATTTTTCGAGTTTGCCCCGTAGACAAATGAACCGCACGCGTCCGGGCTTCATAGTTTTCGAACCGGTGAAATGTCATCGTAGCCTCCCTCAGTTTTAATTTATTAATTCGTTATTTATTGATCGATTTTTTCTTCCAAATACGGCATCGAAATAACGGATGCGTAACGAACAGGTCCTTTCGTTACTTTAGCGGAAAATTTACTCCCTTTCGGAATCTCTAAAACGTCGCCGGGCTCACACGATTTGGCCTCACCGGCAATATCTGTCTCCAAATGTCCATTAATGAGATAGATAAATTCCTCATGGTCCGTTTTAGGACGCTCGATTTTAGTACCCTCCGGCATATCAGAAAACTCGAACGCGAGCCTCTGCCCCTCAACCCGCCGAATTCGATTTAATGAAATCGATGGCGCATCAAACGAATCAATCACCGGATAATAACAATGATTTAACCCGTCGAGTATCGCGGAAGATTGTTCAGGATTTTTTTCACCGCCCGGCCACTCCCCGGCGGCATATTGCTTAGCGACGTCTTCAACATCCGGCGCCTTATCTGGCAGAGCCTCATCTTCAGCAACACCCACCATCGACCAGGTTTGGTCTTTAATATAAAGATATTGCATATCTTCTTCTTCGGTTGCCTTAACGGAATGACGGGCGTTTGGCGGAATATGAACGAACGTGCCCGCGGGAACCACACGGCGATCCCGACCGACGACGATATTCGCCTTTCCTTTGATGACGAAAACAAGCAATTCGTTGGGGTGATAATGAAGCTCTGAACCGGTGCCCGCGGCCTTTGTGACATGGCAAAAGAACATGTACTGGCCTTCAATTTTACGGTTCTGTGCCGTTGTTAAGTGAATCGCGTGGGCGCGTGCTTTATAATCTTCAAACCGGTGGTATGGCATAGAATGATCACTCCCTTTCACCGCTCATCATATACTCCTTTTAATCGATCGCAAATCCTGCGCCATATGCACATGGAACCCATCGGCAAAAAAACCGCATGATATAAACAAATTTTGCGTTTAAATTTAGATATTTAGTATACGCAGGCCGGTTAAGTGAGTTGATCCATGAATTCAACCAGCTTAATACACGTCTCCGCACCATGACGTTTCGTCATTTGCAGGCGGCCTGTTTCTGAAGACAGCACTTCACTCAAATCAGCAAATAAGTCTTTCAATAACCATTGAAATGTCGATTGGGTAAGCTGCAAACTCAGCAAGTCCTGCGCCGATATTTTTTCTGAAGCACCGGAATGATCGTTAACGAGGTCGACAAACCACGTGGCACTTTCATCGATGCTCTCCAAGTGAAGAGCTAAAGCCACTAAAGCATCAAGCGCCACATGCTGGGCATCTTTATCGCCGTAAATTTTATTCCAATCGATATTTTCTAAACTGCCATTGGCACGCTTGATGATTTCTTTCGTCATTTCCTGATAACGCTCTATCAGGCTGCGGCCCAGCAATATGTGGAGAACCGTAAAAAAACCGGGCAATACGGATCGGGATAATTGATGGTCGTCTTTAATGGCTTCGTGAGGATTAACGAGACGGTGTTCAAATGCGCGAACGATCAAGCGGCCGAAAAAATTTTCCCGCTTATCGTCTTGCACGCCGAGTGTGCGCAAAACCCTGAGATAGTCCTCAATGTCCATCTGTGTATGTTCAGTTTTATCGGCGGCTTTTGCTGGCTTTGGCTTTGCCTTAGCGGTTGTCGTCTTTTGGGCAACTTTGCCATGATCCGTTGCAGGTATAAAAAGTTCAGCAGGAGCCTCTTCGGCAGGCTGTGCTTTCTTTTGTAAGGAGGCCCCGGATTTATTCGCCATGGCGTTTCATTAACCTTCACGTCGTTTCGCTAAACCAAATTTCCAAGCAAAGTTCGATTTTGCCCGGATATGTCTACAGGGGTCCTATAAGCTAAATATATTAACAAATAATATAATTAGCACAATATATTGGGTCCGCATTGCCGAGCACGGGGCAATGAAGAAATCGTCTTTATTTTTTTATGGAGAACCTGGCCGGGCCGATAATGTGCCATAAACCAACCGGTTTAGCGAACGAATTTCACAATAACAAACAAGACCAACGTAATTCCTTTCAATTTTAATCAAATTGAATGGAATTTTATATTTGTGATTCGACTTGCTTGACGATCCAAGTGATGAGCCCTAGCTTACACACGTCTCATAAACCGTCGGGACCGTGTGTACCCATGACTTCCTCCAAAGCCGCTTTGGCTACCATCCCTTCTGTCGATGCTATTCTGAGATTGCCGTCTATTGAAGCGCTCATTGACACCCATGGGCGAGCGCTTGTAACCGATGCAGCACGGACGACACTTTCGGACCTTCGAAAAAAAATAACGGCAGAAAACGAATCGTCACAAATCGCCACGGACGAAGAATCGATATCGGCGGTGATATCAAGATTGTTGAAATCGTGGTCCGAACCCAGCTTGCAAAATGTTTTCAATCTTACCGGCACGGTCCTGCATACAAATCTCGGCCGGGCTTTGCTACCCGAAGTCGCCATCGATGCCATGGTGGCGGCCGGCCGGCAAGCATCCAACCTGGAATTTAATCTCGCAACCGGCAAGCGCGGCGACCGGGACGATCACTTCAACGAAATTATTTGCCGCTTAACGGGGGCTGAAGACGCGACGGTTGTAAACAACAATGCCGCCGCTGTCTTATTATGCTTAAACACTTTGGCTCTTCGTAAGGAGGTGCCTGTGTCGCGCGGGGAATTGATCGAAATCGGCGGATCGTTCCGCATGCCCGATATTATGAGCCGGGCGGGCTGCAAACTGATTGAGGTCGGCACGACAAACCGGACCCATCTGAAAGACTTTGAAGGCGCAATCAACGAACGGACGGCGCTTTTGATGAAGGTTCACACCAGCAACTATGCCATTGAGGGTTTCACCAAGGCAGTGCCTGAAAAAGAATTGGCCTCTCTCGCGCACAAAAACGATATTCCGTTTATCGTCGATTTGGGTAGCGGCACCCTGACTGATTTAACCCAATTCGGCCTACCGCACGAACCGATAGCCCAGGAAACATTCGCTCAAGGCGCAGATGTCGTAACTTTCAGCGGTGATAAGCTTCTCGGCGGCCCTCAAGCCGGCATTATCGCCGGGCGGGCCGATCTGATCGCAAAAATTAAAAGCAATCCGATGAAACGGGCGATGCGACTCGATAAAGTTACGATTGCCGCCCTCACCGCCGTGCTGCAGCTATATTTGAATCCCGAAAAATTAGCGGAACGCTTGCCGACAATTAGATTACTTTCGCGGCCCCAGGATGAAATCAATAAACTTGCTGTTCAAGTACAACCGCATTTGCAAGATTGGCTTGGCCCCGATTTTCATACCACCATTGAGGATTGCCACAGCCAAATCGGCAGCGGCTCCCTGCCCTTGGCAAAACTGCCAAGTGCTGCTCTCGTTATTCGTTCTAAGGAGGGCAAACGAAAATCGGGTGCCTTGATGCGCCGTCTTGCCGATGCTCTGCGGAAACTCCCCTGCCCGGTGATCGGCCGCATTCAGGACAATGCGTTATGGCTCGATCTGCGCTGTCTTGAAGATGAAGAAGGATTTGCCGCTCAGCTTTCCGCCAAACATGTTCCCATCGAGACGCAATCATGATTGTCGCAACGGCAGGACATATCGATCACGGCAAAACACTACTGGTCAAAGCCCTGACCGGGGTCGAAACGGACCGGTTACCGGATGAGAAGCGTCGCGGCCTGACGATCGACCTTGGCTTCGCTTACCAAGATATCGGCCAAAAAGACATCTTGGGGTTTGTCGATGTCCCTGGCCATGAAAAATTCGTCCGCAACATGCTGGCCGGTGTCACCAATATTGACTTTGCTCTTCTTATTGTTGCCGCCGATGATGGCGTGATGCCGCAAACGATTGAACACTTAGAAATTCTCAATTTACTGGGCATCAATAACGGCGCTATCGTCATCACAAAAATAGACCGTGTTGAAAAAAACCGCGTTAACGAAGTCGATGATGAAATCGAACAGTTGTTACAAGGTTCAACATTGCAAAACGCTCCGGTTTTTTATGTCTCAGCGTTGACAGGCGATGGCATCGAGACACTTAAATCTTATTTATATGAGGCCGCCGAAACAACCGAACAACGGCAATCCAAGGGTCACTTTCGTCTCGCCGTTGATCGTTGCTTCACGCTATCCGGTGCAGGCCTTGTCATCACCGGGTCCGTCTTTTCCGGTGAAGTACACAATGGTGATCAACTCATTGTTTCGCCGCACGGCATGCCGGCGCGGGTTCGCAGCCTACATGCCCAAAACCAGGAATCCGATACAGGGCACGCCGGGCAACGTTGCGCCCTGAATATCACGGGGCGCGACCTCAAAAAATCAGCCGTGCAACGTGGCGATTGGATTGTCTCTAAGCCCGCGCACATCCCCTCCGACCGCATCGATGTTTATGTGAAGGTACTGGCCGGAGAATCCAAACCGATCCGCCATTGGACCCCTGTGCATATCCATATAGGTGCCGCCGACATATCGGGACGAGTCGCAATACTAGAAGGCGGCTCAATCCCTTCGGGAGGGACCGGCTACGCTCAGCTGGTCTTGGATGAAAAAACCAATGTTCTTTTTGGGGACCGTTTCATCTTACGCGATCAATCTGCACGCCGGACGATCGGCGGAGGATATATACTCGATCCCTTCGCACCCAAACGCGGTCGAGCCCGGCCCGAGCGCCTCGAACAGCTGTTAGCAATGGATGACAAAGATCCAAAAACCGCTTTGGTTAAACTTTTAGAAGTTTCACCAAAAAGCATCCAAGTGAATCAGTTCCTTGCCGCACGCGGCATTACGGAAGCAGAGGAAAATATCATCACAGAACCGGCGGATACGGTCATATTCGGATCTGATGAAAATCGCTTTGCCGCATCGAAAAATCATTGGGATGAATTAGGCGAAGAAATTAATGCCGTATTGAAAAAATGGCACAAAGAACGGCCAGAGAGCCCCGGGTTAACAGTTGAACAGATCAGAAAACGCCTGAGCATCCGTCAAATCGCCGGCGCGCTTGAAGCCGCCATTGAAACACGGGTTGCTGAAAAACATTTAACCCGTCATAGCGAGCTGATCAGCGTGGCAGGGCACAGGCCAGCCATTCCACCGCAAGAAGAGGCGCTGTGGAAACGCGTTCAACCGATCCTCGAAGAGGCCGGCATCAGACCGCCGACGGTCCGCGAGCTCGCAAACGTTCTCGACATGAAACCCGATCAATTGCAAAAATTTCTGGACCGTACCGCCCGGCGGGGGCTCGTTCAATCCGTCGCGAAAAACCGGTATTTCACGTTGAACGCGCTGAATGAGCTGGGGTCCATGGCACAGGAGTTATCCGAAGCCAACAACGGCGGGGCTTTCAACGCTGCCGCATTTCGCGACCGCTCGGGGATCGGCCGCAATCTAACGATCGAATTGCTTGAACACTTCGATAAGGTTAAATTGACCAAACGCCAGGGAGACCTGCGCACTGTCGTTCAACCCGTCGATAAAATTTTCCCGACACCTACGGAGACTCCATAAATGCCGGGAAAAATTTTGAATGAATTCAGGAAGGGAATCGGGCCCGGTGGCTCGGACGGACTTCAAATTTTAAAGCCCTGTTTTTACTGATTCACACCAGTTAACACATTCTTTTATTTTCAATATGTTAGCTGGTTACTTGTGCCTTCATTTACCCTCTAAAACTACCCCTTTCTAATCCGTTGGGTGCCAATTTACTCATTATTATCTAATAACGCAGCCACCCAAATATCAGGCGCGTTTTTGAATGATGAATTCAGAAAGGAGTTAGCTATGCCGACAGAAACTACCCGAAAGAAGCTTTATAATGAAGTCTGGGAACGGCCAATGGTTAAAGTCGCTGCCGATTATGGTATTTCTGATGTTGTACTGAAAAAGATTTGCAAAAAATTCAACATTCCAGTGCCTGGCCGCGGCTATTGGGCCAAACTAGCTGCTGGTAAATCAGTAAGCCGTATTCAATTACCTCCAATCGGCGGGGATGATGGAAAAATCATAATTTCTGGCATGCCTAAGAGCCAATTGCCGACAAACGTAATCGAAGCTAAATATCAAGCTGAAATATTTGAAAGTTTGAACGACAATAATATCGATGTCGAAGGTTTTTACTACCCGACCCACTCCTTAATAACAAAAACTAGAAATAAGCTGGAAAAACGTAAGGCTGACAAACAGGGTCTGGTCCACCTTCATAATAAATCAGATTTTTGGCTTTCCATATCTCCTGCCAGCCTTGATCGCGTTGCAATATTTCTAAATGTATTTGTTCACGAATCTGAAAACAAAGGGTTTCAGTTCAAACCCCATGATGATGGGTTAAATATTGTTGTCAATAATGAATCCATAAGCCTTTCTATCGAAGAAAAGCTCGATAAGTCTCCACATGAACTTACAGAAAAGAGATCAATAAAATAAACAGGTGGGATAAGCGACATAGTTATCTTGATGAAAGTCCCTGGAAATCCAGCGCAAGGTTGAGAGATAACAACATCTCTAAATGGAATTACACGCCAAACGGTAAACTCGTGATAAAACTGGATCAATACTATAACGATGGCATTCGCCGGCGTTTCTTTGATGCAAAAATACAAAAAATTGAAAGTCATCTAAACAACATAATGGTTTCCCTTGTGGCCTGCGCAGCGGCCGCACATGAAAGAAAAATTGAAGCTGAACGCCGCCACCAAGAGTATTTGGTTGTACAGGCCAAGAGAGAAGAAAACCGTCGGAAACAGGAAATCGAGGAAATTCGAGTCAAATTTTTGGTGAAACGTTTAGATGAATGGAAGGACCTTCAGAGTATTAAAGCTTTTATCACTGATGTCGCTAAAACAGCGCCTGCTATGCCTGAAGGCGAACGGCAAGCTGTATTAAACTGGGTTGACTGGGCCCAGGATTATGCGGAAAGACTAAACCCGATTAACCGCTATTATTTTGACCTAGAAAAAATCGATAAATTAAAGTCTTGGGAATTGAGTTAGAAACGACCCCTGGGATTTACCAGCTCTTGGGTAACTTAAAAGATCGACTCAGTGTGAAATGTGACAAATGCATTGAATTGATACCCGAATATGATCCAAGGCGATCAATCAATTGACAGGTTAGAAAACCTTATTGTGAT
>CALINB010000292.1 GCA_938045325.1 uncultured Rhodospirillales bacterium
CATCCCGTTTGGCCTTTAAAGATCGCAATCAATACGTTGCCGATCCGAATTACGTGAATGTCCCCATTCAAGGCCTCATCGATCGTGATTACCTTGCCAAACGAAGCCGTTTAATTAATCCAGAGGAACGATTGAACGCCGTTGAACCCGGCGAGCCGCCGCAAAGGCCCACAAAGAAATCGGCGATTGATGATTCCGTCGAACTCCCGTCAACGACACATCTCTCCGTCATCGATGCCGATGGTAATGCTGTTTCTTTAACGGCGACCCTGGGCCGCAGCTTCGGTTCGGGCGTTATGATCAAGGGCGCGGGTTTTTTTTAATTAACAGTCAAATGACAAACTTTTCTCAACGCCCCACCCGTGATGGTCTTCCCGTCGTCAATCATGCCGATGGCGGAAAGCGACCACGATCCACACAGTCACCAACACTTGTTTTTAATCCCGATGGCACACTCCGGCTTGTGGTCGGCTCACCCGGCGGCGGGCGGATCATCAACTACGTCGCAAAAACATTGATTGCCGTCCTTGATTGGAAGCTTGACGTTCAATCGGCCATTTCCCTACCCCATGTTATCGACCGACGGGGACGGGTTGAGCTTGAACGCAATACGGATGCCGTTCAATTTCAAAAAAAATTTGAAGAAAAAGGCCACAAGATCCGTATTCGGCACCTCACCAGCGGCCTTCATGGTATAGAAATAACACCCGAGGGGTTGATTGGTGGCGCCGACCCGCGCCGTGAAGGCATCGTCATGGGAGAATAAAAATACGATGGATAAAACAGAAAAGAAATTTATCGATTTTGCGGTATCTCTGAAATTCAGCGATTTGTCTCCTGCTGCCATCCATGCGGCGAAGGCAAGGTTTGTCGATTCATTTGGAACCGCCCTCGCCGCTCAGCAAGCTCCAACCGTCAAGGCAGCGCGAAAACTCACAGCCCCGGTGCGAACGGGACCGCGGGCGCGGATTTTTGGCACGCTTGAAACCGTGACGCCCGAAATGGCGGCTTTGGTCAACGGCGCCATGGTTCGCTATCTCGACATGAACGACGCGTACACGCGCGCGAGCACGTCTCATCCTTCGGACAACATTCCTGCTCTGCTCGCCGTTGCCGAAGCTATCAGCGCAAGCGGACGCGATCTGATTTTGGCGACAGTCATCTGTTATGAAATTCATTGCCGCGTTTGCCAGGACGTGCCGTTCTTTTTCCGTGGCTGGGATCAAGCGCTTGGCGCTGCCCCCGCATTAGCGACGGCCTTGGCCCGATTATTGCGGCTCAAGCCCGAAAGAATGCGCGATGCGCTCGCCATTGCCGCAACGGAGAGCCCGACGACCCGCCAAACTCGAAGCGGCGAGCTTTCGATGTGGAAAGGCTTGGCCGGCCCCAGTTCCGCCCGACTGGGCGTTTTTGCCGCTTATGCCGCAAAAGCCGGCGCGACCGGTCCTCAGGACAGCTATGACGGCGGGCATGGGCTTTGGAAGCAAACGATGGGCGAAATTCAGAACATTCCTATTCCCACGTCTTTCAAACGCCATACGTTTGCGATTCAACAAACGAACATCAAAGTCTTCCCAATTCGTGACGGCATCCAGGTGCCGACCATTACGGCCATGAAATTGCGCAAGCTTTGCAACCCGAAGGACATTAAACACCTGCGGATCGACTCGTACCGCCACGCGTTCGAGCGTTGGGCGCCCGAGCCCGCATTTTGGAAACCGACCACCCGGGAAACCGCTGACCATTCCTTGCCGTTTTGTTTGGCCGCGGCATTGCTTGACGGCGATATCACGCCGCAAACGTTTCTGCGCAAACGTTTCATGGACAAAGATATTCGGGCGTACATGAAAAAAATGTCGCTTCATTACGACAAGTCTTTCGACAAAGTCGCACCGGATACGCGCAATTGTCGCCTCACGGCAACCCTAAAAGACGGTAGCACCGTTTCGGCTGAGCACACACAAACATCGGAAGACATGGTGCGCGGTCTAAGCGATACGGAAATCGAAGCCAAATTCCACAAGCTAACCGGCCGGTTCTACCCAAAGAAATCCAGGGAAAAATTGATTTCACAGTTGTGGGACTTGGAAAAAGTAAAAAATGTCAGCGCAATCCTGCCTTTGACGAAACGCGGCTAAAACCGCCGATTTCCCGGCATCATTTTCGTTCACCTCTGTTTAAGACTGTTTCGGTATTCTTTGAATTGAAACGATGGAGCAGCCTCATGCCAGCAGATAACTCAAAACAGCGAACACAATTTCATCTTCAAATGGAACAAGCCATTGCCATGGCAAACCGGGAAGTGATGAAGTCTGCAAAACTTCCACCGGTTAATCAGGACTCAGTCCTTCCCCTGGCGATTTCCGTTGCCCGGCTTCGGTCGGAATATTTAAAAGAGGCATTGATGATCGGTTCTTCCGGCGGCAACGACTCTCCTGTCGAAGCCGAACTCATTAAGTTGGGGAAACACCGGCAAGCCTATGAAGAAGGCGTTGCCGCCTTTGAAGTACTCATGCGTGCCATCGAACGGGGCTATATCGAACTCGATATCTGAATAACTTTACGAGCGCGATGGCATTTCAGATGAATTGTCGGTTTGTGGATGAGCGCTTTTCAACAAGGCTTTCCCGATTGACGACAGTGCAATTGAGCTTAACACCACCACGAGCGTGATACCGACAAGCCAACCGGCCGCTTTTAATATCGACACGCCGAATTGAGCGAACACTTGTGGGAAATCGAATGGCCAAATCCATAGCGGCGCAATAACGACAAGACAGATCACAAGCCAGCGGGCCTCGAACACCGGCATATCGCTGAATAATTCTTCGTCCTGCTCATCATCGTCATCCGCGTTGTATTCTGATGAAACATCTTCGTCGGGACCTTCTTCATAAAGGCCGTCTTCTTGAATATCTTGCACGATAACCACTCCCAGGGTTGCTTAAGCCATGACCTTTTTTGATATAGGTCTTAAAAGGCTTATCCTGGAAAAACCGTACGAATATTTTCAGTAAAAAAAAATTATCCTCATGGGTATCTATCCGCCAGGATAACTATCCATAAGGATAAGCAGCCTAGAGATCGATTACAGGATGGCTGCGCATGCGGTCGACAAATATGCCCATGAGCCGGCGCATGACAGGATCAAACGCCTCGAGTTTCGCCAACCGGGACTGGAGTTCTTCTTTGGGTATGGCCATCAGTGTCGTTGGTATCAGCGCCTTGGCGGAAGCCATCCGGGGCTTTGTGTCGATTAGCGCCATTTCACCGATTACGCTTCCTTTTCCGACCTTGGCGATGACCACATCCCTATTACCGGCCTTGCGCGAGATCTCGACTTGACCCTAGGAAATCAAATAGGCTTCCGTCCCAGCCTCGCCTTCCCGGAAAATATATTTCCCAGTATCGACAAGCTTTCGATTCAAAAACTTATACGACACTTTAGAATCCCCTTCCTTGTTTGCGCTGCCTTGCTGGCTTTTTGCTTTTGAAGTTACTGATTTGGACTTGTCGCCTTTTTCGTATTCCATCAACAAAGTGTAAATCGTACGGGCAAACCGAAGCCGCCATTCTTCAGGTAAATTTGTCGACAGTAACCGGTCCCGAACCGTAGCCGCGCCCCGGATAACACCCCGGCGGTCGGCCTCTTCATCGACCAGGTCTGTTATAACATTGAGACTATTGATTATTTCCTGCAGTTTTTCAATAATATAGGGCTGATGCTTAATACCGAAATCCGTTGTGCAAAGATCGACCAAATAGGCAAATTGGCCAGCCCGGGTATCGAGCAAACTCAGCATGTCATCGATTGCCTTTTCCCAGCTTTCATCCTCCCCTTCATTAACAAACAAACTTTTGGCGCGCAGAGTTGCCGCTTCGCCGATTTTATTTTCGCCAGATAAAGCATGATTTTTGATCAACTGATCGAGAACGTTCGTAAAAGCTTCCCGATCTTCTTCGCGCCCATTGTTGGTCAATGGGCGTGTGCTACCGAGCTCTCGGTTGATGCGGTCCAGCATGACACTGCGCGTGTGCGGCAATGATCGCTCGGCCTTAACGGCATTAAATCGCTTTAAAGCCTCAATGGTTTTTGGATTTTCATCTAATCGACCAACGCTGAGTTGGGCAAGCGACTCTAATGTCTCAGCACGATTTTTCTGCACTCCCATGACTTCTCGCAATGCTTCGGTTCCGTCGAAAATCTCAGCCATAATTTCGTCGATGTACTGGTACGCTTTTTCCGTCGGCTTTTTTTCAGCCTGCTCAACCATGAGCAGCAGCTTGGCCTGCCAATCGGCCATCTCGCCCAGGTATTTTGAAAGCGCCGTGCGAATGCGGAACCCTTGATTTTCCTCGTCGACATCCCTGTAGACCGTTTCGAACATTTGATCCAAACCAGATTTTTTAAATAGATCGTAATACCTATTGTCCCCCTCGATCGACTCAGCCCGGTCCGTCATTTGTTCAATCATGCTGAACAGCGTATCAACACGCTCATAATGTTTAACGTCTGTCCCTTTTGATTGCGCACGGGCAATCGCATGAACGGCTTTCGTCAGAAAATCCTCATTGCGCGTAAAGGATTTAATTTTCCCGTAATCATGCATCAACTCGAAAGCCGTCATGCCGTGTTCATCCAAATATTTCCGCAGAACACGGCTTGTCATTTTTCGCGCTTCAAACGCATAGGCGTCCTCGAGGGCTTCACATAGCGGCGCCTCTTCGATGGGAACGACAGTCAAGCCTTTAGGCTTTTTCTTGGACTCTTCAGAGAAAACGGTTTCTTCTTCGCCGGACCGCTCGTCTTCACGAACGACTTTAACAGCTTCAAAGTCGCCGGTACCGAGAAGCTCCTTTGCTTCTTCGATCGCAGCCTCTCGGTACTTTGATTGCGAATACACCGACCAACGGCCTTCGATCTGACCGTAAATGTCGAAGCTGATCTTGCCGAATGCCATGTCCCTCCCCAGGTTCAAGCCGGCTGTTTATTTTCAATTTATAGTTTAGCCAGTTATGGGGATTCAATCACTTATTCGATGCCGTCTTCGGCAAAGACTTCACGGGCCGTACGGAAACTATCCCCGGCTGTCGGCGCGCCGCAATAAATCGCGACCTGAATGAAAATTTCTTTTATTTCTTCTTTTGTAACACCGTTACGTAAAGCGCCGCGTAAATGGCCCTTCATTTCCTCGGTACGCCCAAAGGCCGCCAAAAGGGTGAGCACGAGTGTACTGCGCTGTTTCAGCGTCAGGCCAGGCCGCCCCCAAGTCGCCCCCCAACAGAAGGTCGTTTGGAACTCCTGCCAGTCGCGGCCGAACTCATCATGTTGTTTTAAACGCTTTTCCACATGGGCGTCACCTAATACCTGGCGGCGCAATTTCATGCCTTGTTCAAACAATTCTTTCGTATCCATGGGGCTCCCCTTTCAATTAAAGCTGAATAGATATCAGCCACATCCTGGTCCGAACCCAAGGATCGGTCAAATCGATTATGCAAGGGTATTTTCAAATGCCGGATTGGCTGTTAATCATAGAGCCACATCCTTACAGGCCTGTTTCAGGCCCAAAACTAAAATCATGATAACTACTAGCAGGAAGGCACCATCATGTCCGACAATTTGCCACTGAAAAGATTTCGCGTCATCGA
>CALINB010000293.1 GCA_938045325.1 uncultured Rhodospirillales bacterium
AATCGACGGCAGGCCTGCCCACGATCGTGATCTACCACGGAAATGCCGGCAACATCGGCCATCGGGGCGGCAAGGCCCGTATGTTTATAGATGCGGGTTTTGGTGTGCTGCTTGTCGAGTACCGGGGATACGGCGGTAATCCCGGTAAGCCCTCGGAGTCGGGGTTACTGACCGACGGCCGGGCCGCGTTGGACTTTCTGTCCCGGCAAAAAAACAAACCCAACGGTATTGTTCTATATGGTGAATCGCTCGGCTCCGGTATTGCGGTCCGGCTTGCCGGTGAGCCCGCATACCGGCAAGCAATCCGTGCCGTTGTCCTGATCGCACCGTATACATCCATTACCGACGTAGCGGCCCATCACTATCCGTTTTTTCCGGCGAAGGCGATTGTCAAAGATAAGTTCGATTCGCTGTCGGCTATCAGAAACTATGACGGCGCATTACTCGTCATTCATGGCGAAGAAGACCGCACAGTGCCGGTTTCCTTTGGCCGCAAGCTGTTTTCCGCCGCCCGTGAGCCTAAAAAAGCCTATTGGGTGGCCGGGGCAGGTCATAATGACCTCTTTCGGCCTGAAAACTATAATTTGGTCATAAATTACTTAAAGCGGCAATTTACCACGATTTTGCCTAAAATTAGCCAATAAAACCCCGGTTTTTAAGCCATTTCGTGGTTAATGGGAGTAAGGAATCTATTGACTCGTATTTACGTTTTACCCATATTAACCATACCGTAGTGTAGTTGTGGGCAGAATATGTCTGTGGCTACGTTGTGAATATGATGGTTGAGGCACGAGATGGCTAACGTGAGCCCAACAGTTCAGGTTTCCGCGCCGACGAATGTGCAGGCGAGTCGTACGATTCCGTCTGCCTCAAACGCGTCATCTCAATCGGAAAGCCCTTCTGTTGAGGCGATCAGCCCGCAGATCGCTATTACGCCGCGTGATTCGACGTCAAATTTTGATGGATTTGGCGGTAATTCGGATCGGGGGCAGGAACGGCCACAGATTCTCAGCAACCCGGGTTCTCTAGATGCGCCGACTGAAACATTTGTCGCCATTATTCAAGCTCAAGAAGAACAGTCTCGAGTCGGTGCGCCGCCCGTCTTGAGTAATCTTGGCGGCTTAACCGGTAAATTGGTCGAAAAAGCGGTCGCCATTTACGAAAATAATGTCAACCTTTTCAGCGGAGAGCAGGCCGAGCGGGGCTCGACATTGCGCATCACGCTATAACAATTGAAGCCAGCTGATCAAAAAATTTGGCCGGTTTCCGGTCTTTTTTTATGCCTTTTTCAGCTGTGACGGCTGTCATAGGAATGTATCGCCTTAACCTCTACTATAGATTTCAACTGAAATTGAAGGTTCTAATTTTTAAGAAAACTTTGAGAAAACTTTGAGAAAACGATGGCGATCCCAACGATTTTATCAACGGCCAATTCTGGATTATTAGCGAACGCTTCGCGCGTTGCCGCCGTTGCCGATAACGTTGCGAATGTCAGCACATCGGATTTTAAACCAAAAGATGTGAAAACCACGACGTTGGCGACTGAACAAACATCTCAAACGAATTTTACGCCTGGTGGTGTGCGAGCCGTGGTTCTCGAAGAAAGCGGTCCTGTTGATCTGGTGACTCAATTTACGCGTCTCATTCAATCAAAAGCCGCGTTTTCAGCCAGTGCGGAAGTTTTGCGGACCGGCGATGAACTTGCGCGTGAATTGGTCGATATCAAAGCCTGATCCATTCACTGCTTCAAACTTAGATTTAGTTGACTGAGATCACCCTAGAGTAACCAGCTTTAAGGGTTTTTATACGTTTACCGTGTTGCAATAGGGACGTGGTCAGGCTGCTATACCGGATACTCTTGTTCTAGAGTAAGATGGGTGGAACCGGTATTATCGGCTTGTTTATGGTTTATTTTGTGGGGATTTTCATGCGCTCGGCCGTCGATTCAATATTTGATGTTGCCTTCTGGTTGGCCGATACGGCACTTAACAATAACGAATATCTACAGCCGCAAAAATTACAGCGGATGCTGTTTCTGTGCCAATCCTATTACGCCGTTATTCATAATGGCCGAAAGTTGATGCCGGCAACATTCGTTGCCGATGAAATAGGGCCCATAGAGCCGAATATTTATCAGGCGTTTTCGAAAGGCCGGCCGAGTTTAGAAGTCAGCCTTTTTCTTGATCCAGACATTGAAGGTTTTCTCGATAGTATCTGGAGCCGCTTTGGCAATTACTCCACCGAACGCTTAACGGAAATGAGCAAGGAAACGCTTGCCTATAAACAAGCGTTTCGTCACGGGCATCGTAGCGAGATCTCGTTGGAATCGATGATGCACTCGTTTATTCGCGCCGATCAAACACCGTCCGTCGATCAAGTCGTCAAACCGAAGATCATGCGCTCACAAACCGGCAGGCCGGTTGCCGTTCAGGCGTGGAATCCGGCGGCCATGTCGAAAAAGAAATAATCAGTGCCCCGCCTAAAGGTAATTCAGCACTAAAAATACGATCAGCAAAAGCGTGACCCACAGCATCATATTGCCCGCGCTGCTGGCACGGGCCATCATGCCTTCCGGGCCGTGGTGACGAAAGATGATATTGATGCAACGTTCGATTTGGCGGATGCAGGTATTGCGGAACCAACGATCAAGAGGGCCAAACACTTGAATAAACCAGTGAACGGTACGGGGAAGGGCGCGGCGGTATGTCCACTCTGCATCAAGGTTGATGCTGGGAGTGTCCGGCGGAAACATTCCGGAAATCTTTAAAAGAGTAAATGCTAAAGCAGCAAACAATAGAAGCTGATACTGGGTTAATACATGGGCGGCAGTAAAGGGCTCATAGTCAACGGCAAATGGCAGCATGCCATACAGCAAGCCTGGGGCACAGCCGATGAGGATGCAGAAGAAGGCGGCAATAAGCATTGCAAATTGCATATTTAAAGGCGGCTCTTCGGCTTGAATTTCTGCATCGTGGGAGAAAAAAGTGCCGTAGGTTAATTTGATGCCGGTATGGATAAACACACCAGCGGAGGCAAATAAAAGCGCGAGCCAAACGTATAAGTATTCTTGTTCGATAACCGCTGAGAGGGTCATGGCCTTGGTTGCGAAGCCCGAAAACAATGGAACTGAAGAAATTGAAGCGGCACCTATGAGACAGAAAATAGCGGTGCGGGGCATTGATTTATACAGCCCGCCCAGTTCAGAACCCTTAACACGGCCCGTCATCGTCATAACGCTGCCCATCACCATGAAAAGCAGCCCTTGATAAATCGTGGAAGCGAATGCGTGTGCGACAGCCCCGTTTAGGGCAAGTGGCGTGCCGATACCGATACCGCAAACCATAATGCCGAGTTGATTAATGAGGCTGTAAGCCAGCAAACGCCGGTAGTCATTTGATAACAGTGCATGGAAAATCAACAACGCGGCCATGATGGCGCCGATGTAAATCAATATTTCCGTGCCGGCATAAGAGCGCGCGAGGACGTAGATCGCGGTTTTAGTGGTGAACGTGCTGAGAAACACGGAGCCGGTTGGGGTTGCTTCACTGTAGGCATCAGGCGCCCAATTGTGCAGCAATGGGAAGCAGGCTTTGATGCCAAAGGCCAGTAGGATGAGCGTTCCCGACAAACCGTTCAAACCAATATGATCAAAACTCAGGCTGCCCACCTCGTGGTAGCGCGCAATGATTCCGGTTAACAGGATTACGCCGGATGTAATTTGCATGAGGAGATAGCGCATACCGGCATTGCGCGCGCTGTCGGTACCGCGCGCGAGAACCAACAGGATTGGCGTGACCGCCATTAATTCCCAAAAGATAAAAAGGGAAATTAAATCGCCGGCGAAGATGATGCCGACGGCGCTGCCGATGTACAGCAACCCGGAAATATGCTGGATGCTGGCCGGGCCTTCGATATCTGGATGGCCGCCGGCGCTGTCGTTTTCACGGTCTGATAAATGCAGCGAGTAGAGAATGGCGATGAAAGCGGCAAGATGAAAGATCGTGCCGAACAGAAGGCTCAGTTTATCGACGCGAACCAATGAAAGCGTGAATTCGAAAACCTCGATGGAATAATACGAGCCGTTCGTAAAGCTGAACATATTGACCGCCCCTAAGATGGGCACAGCCAATAAAAAGCCTTTGCGCGCCCAAGGGCTAAGAAACGGCGCAATGAGGGCGGCTAAGAAAAATATCAGGAACGGGGGAAGACTACTCATCATAATAATCTTCCCTTCTCATGATAAAGAAGCGCAGCATTTTTGCGATTAGCACCAGCATGATGCAGGTCATAAGCCCATAAAGGCTATAAAAATTAAATACGGACTCCCAAGGATGTTTTGGATGGAGGTGAACGAACATTTCAGCAACGAACGATAAGCCGCACAGCACGAATAAAATAAGCACGACTCGCTTCACGTTGCGTTGATCGTCGAACAAATGCTTTTTTTCCGGTTCCGTCATTGCAGTGCCTTTGAATGCCTTATCATGGCAAAATGATTTGCTTGAGCAGATTGTAAAGGGGGTCAGTGTAAAAGAATAAAACGACACAGCCGACCGTCGAGACACTGATGGCGATCAAGCACGGAATGGGTGCTTCGTGAATTTCACCGTCGGATTGCGGGCGGCTGTAGTGGCCTGGGGTTTCGGGCGGGCGGCCGAAAAATCCGCGAAAGGGAATTGATAGCAGATAATAAACATTGAGAAGCGAGCTGATCATCAGCGCGGCAACCAACGCAAGTTGCCCGGCTTCCAGGGCTCCATACGCTAAGTAAAATTTACTCCACGCGCCGCCAAAGGGGGGCAGGCCGATAATACTGAGG
>CALINB010000294.1 GCA_938045325.1 uncultured Rhodospirillales bacterium
GGTCCAACACGATGGCCTGTTGAAAGGCTTCAATTGCTAAATCGTTTTGGCCTGATTGTCTGTAGGCGGCGCCGAGGTTGTTGGCGATATCCGCGCGATTGGGTTGTAATTTAAGTGCCGCACATAATAATTCGACGGCCAATTGTTCCTGCCCCGCATAAAGGGCGGCAATGCCGCCATAATACTGAGCATCCAGATGATCGGGGATTTGTGTGAGAAGGACTTGGTACATTTTAAGCGCTTGATCGGCATGGCCGGCGCGCAGCAGGGCTTCTGCTTGTGTCAGTGCCTGTGCGAACGCATCATCCAATTCAGCTTGTGTCATGATTGAGCCGCCTTGGGGGTTTTTCGGTGGTGTTTAAGATTGAATCCGGCGTGGCATCGCCATTTGTCGCTTCTTTATCATTTGGCCGACCGGACCGGGGCGGCAGCCGCGAAACGGCTTCTTCAAAAATGCGTTCACCGGCAAGCCATCGAAGTAATGCCCCTGATGTCGTCAGTGCGATGCGAAGGGCTGGAACGAGTTCGAGGATTTCATTTTGTAAACTTACATCTGAAAGCCCACGCTGAATGCCGACGCGGGCAAATTTGGCAATTTCATACTGGTGACCGTACATCGGCACGGAAGAATCGTTGCGCGGCGTTTCCCGGTTTTGCCGGCATCGGTCGCCGTCGTACGAATTCATGGCTCGGCAGACGAGAGGCCGCACTTCGTAAACACTGCATTTTTCATCAACCAATAGTGGACAAGGAAATTTACCATAACCCCAATCCTCAATCGGCAAACTGCGCTTTTTCTTTTCGGCCATGGCAATTTTGTCCAACACTACGGCTTGCTCGTCTTTATTGTATGTTTCCAGGATATGCGCCGCGATGCACAAAATTTCAAACGGCGTTACCCCGACATCGTATTGATAACAGCAATGTGAGCATCCCGCCTCGCAGGCAAGGGGTTTTATGGGCGGATCGTTTTGCCGGACACTGTCCGTGATAGCGGTAGTGCAGCCGATGACGCTTTCGAAAAGGGGTGAAAGCGCCGTATTGTTGCCGTTGTCGCGGATGGCGTTGGCAATAATTGCCTGTAGGCCGTCTCTAAGCGGTTTTTCATAAACAATCATGGGCCGGCATCACCTGCGCAGGTTGAACATAGATCATCGTTGAACGGTGAATTGCCGTACGACCCGGTCATCATAGAGGTTTTTCTGTGACGTTGGCTCATTGACCGTTAACGCCGTGCTGGAAGCGCGTTAGCGAATGGTTTAACGGAGGAAGTCAGACAGGCTAAGTGATCTGATTCGGGCAAGGGATTGGAATGACGCTTCCAAATTCCGTTGTTGATCCAAAAGCCGTGTGACCGCTTCCGTCGGATCGATATTCTCAGCAGCGATGATTCGCTCGTCGATAAACGCAATGAGCTCTTTCTGGCGCGAGATCGTATCGTTCATCAGCACCCGGTCGAATGCGATATCTTGTAAGATATCTTCCATATTGCCGGTCAGTTCTGTGCCAAAGGGCGCGGTTCCTTGGGTCGGGGGCGGGTCCAAGGCGGAGTTGATGAGGAATAAGGATTCGACGACGCGGCCTTGGTTGGCGACTTGATCCAAGCCGCCGGCGGTACCGAAGGCACCTTGTGCGATGTGCCCCATGGCGCGAATGGCTTTTTCGAATGCCGGATCGATACCGGTAACATTTACGTCAAAATTTCGAGTCGCTTCTGAGCGATGTGTCCTCCCAAGTTCGTCTCCGCTGTAGTAACGCGTGTTCGCCGCAATCGTCGGGGCCGCCGTTGCCGCTTCCGCCGTCACAGTTTCCGTCGCGGCAACCGTGATCACCGTGCCTGTGTTGGCAGCTACAGTGAACGTTTGGTTGTTCGATGCCGAGCCGGCGATTTCGATGGTGTCACCGACTGGAATGTTGGCAAACGCACCTGCGTTCGCTGCTGTGATCGTGCCGCCGGCGCCGCCGGCAAAGGTCAACGTTGTGAAGCCCGCGCCCGTGGGGTTTGTAGGCAAGCCCGCCGTCGCCGTGAGGCGGTATTGAATATGGTTGTCGCGGCGGGTCGGGTAGGTGATGACACTGCCGTCATATTTTGCCTGGAAGGCGGTGAGTGTCGTTAAATCGAGATCGACCGGTTTGCGGTCGGTCCGCCCGCCACCGAATACAAATTCGCCGAAGACGTCAGCATTGAGAAAGGATTCGATATCCTTAAGCGCGCGAAAGGCAGCTTCTTGAACGTCTGCAACTCGGCCCTGATCATCGAGGCTGCCGGCTTCATAAAGAAACAAGTCTTCACGAAATGTCCGGATTGTGTTTTTGATACCGGCAAGGTTGGCTTCTGTGGCACTTAGCCGGGCATCAGCCAAGTCATTGGTGTCGACGAATCGTTGCAATAAGCTTTTGCGCAACTCAAGATCGACGAGGCGTTCAGAATCGCGCGCAATCCCGAGATAGTCCTGCGATTTTTGTTCCGTGCTGACTTGCACCTGTGCTTCCTGAACCCGTGATTGGGTAAGCAACATCAGGCGGACAAGTTCGTTGTTAGCGGAAAGGCTAGCAATACGGGCCATGGTTATCGTCCATTACCGAATAGCATCGTTAAGTTCTTGAATCATATTTTGGATGACGGAAATGACCCGGGCCGCGGCATTAAAGGCCTGCTCAAACAAAATCAAATTCGACATTTCTTCATCCAAATTTACGCCTTTGATGTTGTCGGACTTAAGCTGCAGCGTGTCGGTCAGGTTTTTTTGGAAACTGAGACCGATTTCGTTGGCGTTGGCTTTACTAGTGTTGTCGACAATGATGCTGGTGGCAAAATCGGTGAATGTGGTTGTCGATCCGGTGATGCCGCCAGCGGTGTCAAAGGCATTTGTCGAGGTAAATGCGGCGGCGATTTGTTGAATGGTCGTATCATCGCTCGGGCTCATGAAGTACTCACCCGCAGTGCCGAGGTTCGCATCCCATTGCGCCGCGCCGGTGGCCGCCAGACCCGGTGTCGCAAGAATATCGTCGCGGACTTTAATAAACTGTGATGTGCTCGCATCGGCAACATGAAGCCCTAAGTCGCCTAGTAGGGTATCGGGCACAGTTGTGTCCTGCGTAATGACAAGATCGATGCCTTGGTTGTGGGTAATCCGTAAACGGAACCCGGAGCCATCCGGAACGACACCGGCCTCAACGCCGCTGACACCGGAAACGCTATCGTTAATCAAATCGGCAATGCCCTGCAGGCTTGTGCCGGCCGGAATGGTGAGGGTCGTTCCCGTTCCGACGGAAATGGCGCCGTTTCGGTCATTAAAGCGCAACGTCGCCGCCGTCGCGGTAAAGCCGGAGTTTAAGACGTTGGATTCATGGGTGCCGTCCGTCAGGGTGTCGACGAAGAAATCGTTAAGGCCGAAGAAATTCGAAAACCCGTTGATGGTCTCATCGGTACCGACGACGCCGCCGGAATCAAAGTTGATCACGGCATCCTTGACACTGCTGCCGTTGGCCGTGGCGCTTTCGTCCCGAATAACGAATTTCAGGCTCGTATTGGTGAGGTTGATATTGAGCGTGCCGCTGCTTGAAACGGCAGCGGTCGACGTGCCAAGACCGCCGTCATTGGCTTGCAGGAATGTTTGGATTGCTGTGGCGACGGCATCAATCGTGAACGGACCGGCGCCGCCCAAGGAAGTCCGCAGGCTCAAGGAGGCGGTTTGATCGCCATTGCTGTCCATGATAACGATTTTCGTGTCGTCCGTGCCGCCAAAAGTGATGGTTTGCGTCGAAGAATCCACGAAGCGGCGCGTGCCGGTCGCCGTTTGCATGCCCGGCTGAGGTGCACCCCGGTTATGAATTGCATTGTAGACGTCACGGACTTCGGCGGCGAATTCGTCCAGCTGGCTTTGCATATCCGTGAGGATATTGTCGCGAAGTTCGATCAGGCCTTTCATCTCACCGTCGCGAATTTCACTGGTAATATCATTACCGGCGACTTGGGCGCCGACGAAGATGCCGTTGATGTCGCCTTCGGCTTTGGTGGTTGTCGCTGCCAATTTGCCGGCTGGTAAATGCGTTAATGTGCGCGGAATATTATCAACAAGAGTCCGCCCGCCAGTTGTAAAGACAACGAGCTCGCCGTTCGGTCGCAGGAACGAGGTGACATCAATCAGTTCGGAAAGCCTGGCCAGGTCATTGTCCCGTTGGTCGCGTAATGTCGTGTCGTCAGTTGCAAGGTTGCCGGCAGATGAAATTTCGCCGTTAAGATTGCTGATGCTCGAAATCAGTTTATTGATTTCATCGACGGCCAAGGCGATATCGCGGTCGACTTGCTGCCGCAATTCCTGAATGGTATCGCCCATTTGACGGAGCTTGGTCACCATATCGTCGGCACGCCGGACCATTTCATTGTGCTCGAGGGAGCCGCTTGGCGTTTCGGCCAGCGATTCAATCGCGTTAACAAATTCGCCTGTGATATGAGCGATCGACGTATTCGCACCCGGTGTGCCGAACAGTTCCTGCGTGCGGTTGAAGAAATCGTCTTTGGTTTGAAGTGCGGAGAGGGTGCTGTTTTCGATGCGCAGTGTGCGTAAAAGGTTCTCGTCGACCTGACGGGAAACACCGTTGACAATAACGCCTGAGCCGACGTCGCCGGTGACCCTGCTGATCAAATCAGGATTTTTTCGTGAATATCCGGGCGTGTTTACGTTGGCAATATTATTCGAAATAATATTGAGAACTTGTTGGTTTGCCAGCAAACCGGACTGTGCCGATCTTAGTGCTGTGGTGATGTCACCTACGCCCGTCATGGAGAGCTTCCTTAATTATTTTTCTTATAACGTTTGATCAACGGTCATGGCTGGTGTTTGTACCGGTTCCCGATGAGGTGCCGTGCCTAACGTTCCATCTTTGGAGTACGTAGTGATTTTTTTACGGGCCTGGCTTAAGGCTTCGGCGACCATTTCCATCACACGCTCATTTGCGACAATGGCGGCGCGCAACAGAACGGCATTTTCTTCGATCAAATTTTTGGCTTTCTCGCCGATCGTGCTTAAGCTTTCTTTGAGTTTCGGTTCAAGCTTATTCAAATGCTCTGAATGGCTCATGACCGCTTCGACATGCTCTTCATAGACTTCAGTGAGACTGTTTTTTTCGCTTAGCAAAGCATTCGCTTCTTGCGTGTCATGATTGCGCAAGGCTTGGTTTTCCCGCTTGAGAAGGTCGGCTAAGCGCGTCGTAATATCGATCAACTCATTGACTTGCTTGGTAATATCCATGGCTACTGGGCCTCCTGCATCCTGATCATTTCCCGAACGATGGAATCGGCAATGCCAATGCCGCCGCTCTTGGCGATGGCCTTGCCGTATTCATCCAGTTGCATATCCCGCCATATTTTTTCGCTCGAACCCCCGCCAAACGGGGCCTCGGCTATTGTTCCTTCAAACATCGGTTTCATCATTTGCGATATAAAAACCGCTTCGAAGTCCTGCGCGACCTTCCGGGCCTGCGCCATATTCATTTTGGCATGCGGCTTCGCCTGCGGCAGAGGGTTCTTCTGCGCAAGTGCTTCGTAAGCCTGCATTGCCATGATGTTGTCGCTCATTACATCACCTCGATTTCGGCCTGCAAGGCGCCGGCGACTTTGACGGCCTGAAGGATCGTGATCAGGTCGCGTGGGCCGATACCGAGTGCGTTTAAGCCGTTGACGAGTTGTTGTAACGTTACGCCGCCCTCCACGATCCCCAAGCGCCGTTGCGCTTGTTCATCGACTTGAATGTCGGTGCGATCGACCGTGGTGGTGGTGCCAACTTGAGCGAACGGACCGGGCTGGGAAACTTGGGCTGCCTCGGTAATCCGGATTGTTAGACTACCTTGGGCGATGGCCACACGACTGATGCGCACGTTATCGCCCATGACGATTGTCCCGGTCTGTTCGTCAATAACTACGCGAGCATGCTGATCGGGGACGACCCGCAGCTGCTCGATATCCGTCATCAGGTTGACGACGTTTTTCTTATAATTCTTCGGTATATTCAGAACGACAGTTGTCGGATCGCTCGGCTTTGAAGCCGCGGTGCCGAGAAATGCGTTGATGGCTTGAGAAATGCGCCGCGCCGTCGTGAAATCCGGATTGCGCAATGTCAATTTTATGGAGCGCAAGGAGCCCAGCGCGTAGCTGACTTCACGTTCAACAATGGCACCGTTCGCAATGCGGCCACTGGTCGGTACGCCTTTTGTAACCGTTTGAGCATTGCCTTGAGCAGAAAAACCGCCGACAGCCAATTGGCCTTGTGAAACGGCGTAAACCTCACCGTCGGCACCGAGGAGGGGGGTCACCAACAGCGTGCCGCCGAGCAAGCTTTTCGCATCCCCGAGTGCACTGACAGTGACATCGATGCGGCTGCCTTGGCGGGAAAACGGCGGTAACGTCGCCGTGACCATAACAGCGGCTACGTTTTTTGAGTCGAGGCCGGCATCAGTTGGCTTAACGCCCAATCGATTGAGCATGGATTTCAGGCTTAACGTGGTAAAGCCACCGGTTGTGAAGGTGTCGCCCGTACCGTTAAGGCCGACCACCAAGCCGTACCCAACCAGCATATTGTCGCGAACGCCTTCGAAATGCGTAATATCCTTGATCCGTGATGCGCCTTTGGCGGCATCAAAGGAAAAAGCGATCATTGCGAAGCTGATCAGCAGGACCGATACGATCTGCTTGAAAACTCTTTTACTATTTTGCGCCAAATCGTTGGTTTTTAAGGCGTTCATCATTTTCTTTCCGTCCGTTCGGGCTCAAATCCCGGCTCAAACC